>MFRH01000060.1:3972-20960 GCA_001783275.1 Candidatus Margulisbacteria bacterium GWF2_35_9 | reverse complement strand
ATCGAGCTAAAAACGAGTTCGTCCGTCCGGGAACACTGTTTTTTCAACCGGCGGATACGTCACTCTACCGGTAGGGATTGCGTCTATATTTGCAAGAATCCCTCTTGTTTTATTAGAACAAAACAGTGTTCCCGGACGGACGAACTCGTTTTTAGCTCGATTCGCTCAGCTTATTTTTACTGGATATCCAAACATGGAAAAGTACTTTGGCAAAAAAAGCATTATTTATAGCGGTAACCCAGTTAAGACGATAACTATTTCAAACAAACCTAAGATAAAGAGGAATATTCTTTTGATCACTGGTGGAAGCCAAGGTTCAAAAAAACTAAACTTGGATATACTCACTCTTTTACCGCTTCTAAAAGAATTAAAACTGGAAATTGTATGGTCAACTGGGAAACATAATTATGAATCAATTTACCAATCACTTAAACCCCATGTTCATAAAAATAATATTATTATATACGAAGGACTTAATATCCGATTAGAACCCTATATTGATGATTTAAGTAATTTGCTTCCGGAAGTTAAAATTGCCATCAGCAGAGCTGGAGCCATGAGTATTTCGGAGTTAATAGCCAATGAGATTCCAACAATTTATATCCCTTACCCATATGCAACCCACAACCATCAGTATGAGAATGCAAAATTTATTACTGATAATCAGGCAGGACTCCTATTGAATGAAACGGAAGTTCAGCCTACAATTATGCATATGATGATTAATACCTTAATATCTGGATATCAGAACTATTGTAATAATATCAAAAAACTAAACACCAATTCAGCTATTGACCAAATTGTTACCGAGCTATCAAATAGAGGATACTTATAAATTGTTAAGAAAAGATAAAAGAATTCATTTCATTGGCATCGGTGGTAGCGGGATGAATCCCATTGCCAAAATTCTTTTGGATATGAAATATGTTGTATCTGGCAGTGATATTAAAGAAAACGTTTATACCCTGAGATTAAAAGACCTTGGCGCTACCATTTATTACGGCCACAATGAAAGCAACATCCGACTGGCTGATCTGGTGGTTATTTCATCCGCAATTAAGAAAGACAATGTCGAATATCAGGCAGCCATGGAGAAACATATTCCAATAATTAAAAGAGCTGAATTATTAGCCATGATTATGGAAGAGTACAAGAAAAAAATAGCCATATCCGGTACTCATGGAAAAACAACCGTCACAAGTTTTATATCCCACTATTTGAGTAGTATCGGAGAAGAACCCACATATGTTATTGGATCACCTATAAAAAATGTAAATTTAGCATCTCAATATGGAAAAAAAGACTTTTTCGTTGCAGAGGCAGATGAAAGCGATCGATCCTTTTTATTTTTAAAGCCAAATATATTGGTCATTACAAATATTGAAGAAGAACACCTTGACCAGTTTGAGAATCTTGAAGACATTCTTGATACCTTTTCAAAATTTATAGAACGCGTCCCGGAAGAAGACAGTGTTTTAATCGTAAACGGCGATAATGATAATATTAAACGATTAAATTACCACGGTCGGAAGGTGATCACATACGGCTTAGAAAATGACAATACCGTACAGGCTACTAATATTCAATATGACAAACATAAAATCAGCTATGACGTTACCATAAACAAAAAAAAAGTTGCAGAACAAATTTCATTAAATATACCGGGGATTTATAACGTCGAAAACTCTCTCGTCGTCTTTGCTGTTGCTCACTATTTTAAGCTTTCTCTTTCTCAGGTATCAAAGTCATTTCTAAACTTTGACGGGGCAATGAGACGTTTCCATAAAATTGGAGAGGCCGATGGAATTGTTGTATATGATGATTACGCTCATCATCCAACTGAAATTAAGTGTACACTTGCTGCTGCAAAGTCCTATGGGAAGAGAGTAATCGCAATATTTCAACCCCATCGTTACTCGCGATTCAGCGCCTTTTATCACCGATTTGAAGAAGCGCTTTCTGAAGCGGATTTTATTATAATCACCGATGTATATGCTGCCGGTGAAGATAACGTATCTGGATTAACTTCCGCTTCTTTATCCAAATTATTTCCTGCAAATAAAGTTCGATACGTTCAAAAGGTAAGTGATATTAGTCAAATTGCAGTTGGATTGATACAGAAAAATGATTTAGTAATCACTCTTGGAGCAGGTGATATTACACATGTATCAAAGGAAATTTACCAACATTTAAAAAGCATTTTTGAAGATGAGAATAAAAACAGTTAAAGCTCAAAGACTCAGCAATTTCAATTCAATAGGAAGAGACTATGACGTCATCTACCTGAAAAACTCGAGTGAACTACACGACATTGCAAATAATTTTATTATACTTGGAAATGGAACAAACTCACTATTTGTTAGTGAACAATCAAATCCCTTTGTATCTTTGAAGGAAATGACGGCAGTTAAATTTTTAAATTCTTATACCATAGAAGCAGAAGCCGGAATTCTACTGCCAAACCTAATTACACAGCTAAAGAAAAAATCATTAGGTGGGCTAGAGTTTACTTACCCCGTACCTGCTACATTAGGAGCAGCGGTATATCAAAACTTTGGTGCCTTTGGAAAAGAAATCGGTTTTATGGTTAAAAAAGTAACTGTTTTTGATAAAACCGAACAACGCTTTTATTCCATTGATACTCACAACACAGCAGAATATTTTTTCTACCGCGATAGTTACTTTAAACAACATCAGTTAGTTATTACAAACATAACCATGGAATTACCCACCTTATCTGAACATGAAGTTAACGACCAATTAAATGCTATTTCAAACAAACGACAATCAATCTATCCATTAAAAAAAACCCTTGGTAGTATTTTCTTAAATACTCCTGAATGCAGTGCCGGAAAACTACTAGACGAAGCAGGATTAAAAGGCAAAGTCCATAACGGTGCGTATGTATCTGAGCAACATGCAAATATTATTATTAATAAATCTGCATCTTCAGAAGATATATATGACCTCATACAATTAATGAAAACGAGTGTTAAAAAAAAGGCGAATATTTCTCTAAAAGAAGAAATTTTTATTTACTAAAAGCTTTCATTTATCAGCTTAGTATCGAATGAAACCTCAAAACTCTCCGACATTTCTGTTTTTATATCTGCACCTGATTCTTCATTCTTATTCAATGTGGGTAAATCATCAATCAATTTGCTGATTTTATTAATTAGAAAACTCATCTTCTGGTTTGCATTGGAAGCTTCCGTTGATAATTGAGTATTTCGCTTCGCTGAATCGTGAACCACACTCAGTTTTTTATGGGTTGATTCATATTTTTCCTCCATAGCCCGAGATGCTGTCTGGTTTTCTAAGGATACATTTTTTACTTTGTTAATTGAAGAAACAACATCTTGAAATCGATTAGCAAAATTTGTAAATGCCTTACTACTATTTCCAATCACTTCTGCGATATCACTTGTTTTTGCAGAAACTTCCATCGTTGCAGCCGTTACTTCCTGTGCGGATCCTGAAATACCTTCTATTTGAGATACTGTATTTTTAACAACTTCGATAATGTCTTTTAATGCATCCCTCGCATTTTGAGCTAACTCGGATCCTTTTGATACTTGGCGAGATCCTTCATCGATTACTTGGATAACCCGATTTGTATCAATTTGTATTTTTGCTACCAGCATGGCAATTTCTTTAGTCGCCTTTGTCGATCGTTCTGCTAATTTTCTTACTTCATCCGCCACAACCGCAAACCCTCTTCCATGTTCACCTGCACGAGCTGCTTCAATAGCCGCATTTAATGATAGTAAATTGGTTTGCTCTGAAATCTCTTCAATAAACTCAATGATTTGACGGATTTCGATTGAATTCTCACCCAGTTCCTTCATTATCTCAGCCGCATTGTAAACTGTTTTTCTAATCAAGACCATGCTCTCCAATGTTTCCGCTACAATATCGTCCCCCTGCAAGGCAACTTCTGATGTTTGATTCGCAAACTGAGCGAATTCCGAAGCATCCTCAGAGACATCCTGTATTGCAGCAGCTATTTGACTTAATATGGTCTTAACTTTATTCACTTCAACAGACTGATACTTAGCTGTGCTATTTAGTTCGATCATCTCATCACTGCTTCTGATAACCTCTTCAGCCGAATCCTGTAAATCCAGAACCTGCGTTCCTGCAGAGTCTGCAATATTTCGAATCATTTCCATCATTTGTTGCATATCGAGTGATATATCATGGATATTCTCCTGCTGGCTGACAGTTCCTCCCGCAACATCTTTTATAATACCACCATGCAACTGTACACTACGTTCGGTGCTTTTTACCGTTGACATTAAATTACCGGCAACCAGATTCACATCATTTGTTAATTGGTCAAATTTATCGTTCACATTATTAACATAGGCTCTGACACTGTTCACCGCTATGTTTAATGCCTCTACTTCATCGTGTTCAACAAAAGAAATATCCTCACAGGTTTCTGAAACAATACAATTTAACGTTGTGGCAACACTTGCTACTTTCTCATCTAATTCTTTAAAATATTTTTGGATAATAAAATATACAGGCATCGCAGCTACACATACAATAACCATCCATAGTAATGAGCTAACAATCGCCCTTTGATGAAAAAAATAGTTTAAAATAAGCTGAGCGATTTCAATACTAATTATATAAACAACAAATAAAAACAGGAATAGTAGTGGTCCTTTTTTACGAATCGATTTAGTTGGCAATAATTTATCTAATACTTTATTCATATGTAATTATCTTCAGATTTATCCCCTCTGGAAGGATTATAACACAGCGATTTTTACAATTGAATAGAATTAGTATAAGTATGCTGTTTTGATGAAATTACTTAACTTTTTACTGTTTATGCGGATGAGAAACGGCAAAATTAATTTAGTTAAGATTATTTTTGGATTAGTATTAAACGTATCCAACACTATTTTATATGAATAAAGCTTATCTATATCCACTTGCTTAGATATGTAGAATAATTCCATATCCACAATGTCTGCCGTGGGATATTGCTTAATTAATTTTCTTTTATCTTGAATACTATTTACTGTTACCAAGACATTATCAGTGGTTTTATTTAAAGTGATTATCTCTTTCCCATTGGAACCTATTACTTGACCGACTTGGATAATATCTCCAAACTTATGATTTTTAAGAGAGCCTGTGTTTCCAACATTAATGATACGGGTTGCATCGTTCGCAATGGCAATTATTTTTTTCTGGCTTCTTTTTATTGCATTCTTTCCGACTCCGGTAATAAAAATCGCTACTTTTTTATTGCCTCTTTCCAGTTTATAAAATCGATCGGACTCTTGTTTGCTTTCTTTCAATAAATGATATAGTTCTCGTCTGTCTGCTACTAAAAGCAGAAGGTCATATCCCTGTGTCATGACTATAAAAAAAAGTGCAAGTAGCTTGTAATAACAATAAAATAGATAACAAGTCCGGCAACATCGATGCTTGATGAAATAAAGGGAGCCGATGCAATCGCCGGATCGACATTAATTTTTGTGAAAAAGATTGGGAGCAGTGTGCCAAAGGAAGCCGAAAGAATGATATTTATTATGATTGCCACCGCAATGATACTTCCATAGATCATGGTTTTATAAATTACAAGTGACCCGACAAAGAGAATGAATCCAATACTTAGTCCGATTAAAATGCTAACAAAAAATTCACGCATTATATTACTCATTATAGATTCTGTTTTTATATAGCCCGTCGCTAATCCGCGAACCATAATTGTTGCTGACTGATTACCAATATTCCCTCCTAAGCCGACCAGTAATGGAATAAAACTAATAATGATTGGTAACGACAAGGGAATATCTGAAAAAGATATTGTAAAATACGATAATAAACTCCCGGATAAAAGTCCTCCGAACATCGTCAGTAAAAGCCATCTTAATCTTGATTTTGCAGAACTCCATACTCTACTTGTTAAAATATCGTTCTCGTCAAATTCTCCAGCGCTTGTACCAGATAATTTTAATAAATCCTCTGTTGCTTCTTCCTCAATAACATCGACGATATCATCTACAGTAACGATACCTAGCATTTTATTTTGATCATCGATAACTGGAACCGCTAAAAGGTCATATTTAGATATTATACGGGCAACCTCTTCTTGATCGGTATTTACATTTACGGCAACAAAGTTTTCTTTGCGTAATTCTCTAACTTTTTGATCTGGGGGAGCAAGAACCAAGTCTCGAAGATTAATGATTCCTCGTAGTTCATCGTTTGTATTTACTATATACACATAATAGGAAAAATCCCGATCCGGTGGTTCAGATTTTCTAAATAGTGTCAGAGCTTGATTTACTGTTAGATTTTCTGGAATAGCTGTAAAGGATGGATTCATGATCCCTCCAGCTATATTTTCATCGTACTCTAGCAGTTTTTGAACTTCCTGCTTTTCTTTCAAGGATCGGACAATTTTATCAGCCATATCCTCATCTTCTTCTTTTAGCTCACTTAATAAATCCGCCGCATCATCTAAATCCATATGGTCAATTAGATGTTTGGCTTTATTCGGATTCATTTCTTGAATGACTTCAATCTGAACCGACTGTTCGATTTCTTCGAAGATATCTTCTAATAATTCTGGTTTAATCTTTTGGAAAAAAGCGATTCGAGATTCACTATCTAAGCCTTCAATCGCATCGGCGATATCGGCATGGTGGGCTTTGGTGATCACGCTTAATATTTCATCAACACTGCCCTCAATTATTGTTTTTTTGATCAGGTCAATATTATTTTTTTCATCAAGCATTGCCGGCCCTTTTGTTACATTGTTATTCCTAGTGGCTTGAAATATCGGCAAGAACATAGCCCGATAAAATTTTAGGATAAAAATCGGTTGATTTCTGCGGCATTGTTTGTTTATCATCTGCAATGCTCAAAACACTATCCACGCCTGTTGACTTAAGCAAAAAACACATGGAATGACTTCCATCCTGAATTTCTCTTAGAGACCCTTCGGGACTACGTTTGTATGTAATATATGTTTTTTTAGCCAGATCTTCCTTCGTGATTCCTAATATAGTATCAAGAATCAACTGATGCAGTAAATAAACATCTAAGTCTGTTAAAGATTTTGATAGATTTTTATCATAAACATCATTCGTTAACGTTAATTGTAAAATCTTTGTTTTCTTTTCTTTCGCATAAAAGAGAATAGAATGTTTTGGCAAGTTTTCAATATATTGGTGAATGTCTTCAAGATTTTCAGGAACCGTTAATTCTTTAATGGAAAAATTTTTGCTCAACTCTTTCATTACAGTCTCATAATTATATTTCAAATCATTGTTTACCAATCGATGAGTCGGAAGAATTTTTAAGCCTTCATCATATGCATTTACTAGGGTCATCATACAGTATGCAGTTAAGGCATCTGGATTTTTTGGATCATATTTTTCTTTTGAATATGCTAATGCTGTTTCATATCGGTGATGGCCATCGGCAATGTAGAGTTTTTTATCACTTAAAAAACTGGCAATCGATTTTTGCATGGACGCGTCTTTCACCAAAAATAGTCGATGTTGAACGCCTTCATCATCCGTTATAGAAAAAAATGGAGTATCTTTACTCAGCTGGCTAAGTTCATTATTAACCACATTTTTTGGATCGCGATATAACATAAATATTTGACCCACATTAAACTTTGTTGCACGGAGAAGTTCCAGCCGATCTACTTTTGGCCCTTTTAACGTCTGTTCATGAGGCATAATAACCTGATCTTCATAGTCATGCAATTTACCAAGACCGATGATGGCTTTTCGTGTATGGGTATTTCCAAATATTGTGTAGGTTTGCTCCAGATAGAAAAAAGAATCGGAATCCAGTTGCTTTAAAGCGCCCTCACCTAGCCACTTGTCCAGATATTTCTTTGCAGTCGTATATGGATTGTTGTCAAATTCTGATTTATTTTTGACGATTCGAGCAATATTATATTCTGATTTTTTATAGTATTCGTCCTGCATAACAGGAGAAATTTTATCGTAGGGTTGCGAAACGACATTCGCATAATCCTTCACGATTTCTTTATTATAGAGAACACCTTTAAACGGCTTAAATTTAACCATGGGGTGTATTATAATCCAAAACAATTTATTCTAACAGCCATAAAATCCTGTTTGCCATAAAATCCTGTTTTTACATCTTTCAACTTACAAAAAACATTATTTTCCCCTATAATTATAAAATATACTAAGACTAAAATGCTTCGCAGGTTTCCTGCAAAACATTTTCTAGTCGCAGTTAATGCTTAGGAGATGATTTGCGTGCAAATCATTTCCGGTTGAGTATAAATTCTAAGGAGTCATGTTTAGTGAACTATTTACTCGAAATTGGAACTGAAGAAATCCCTGCAAGATTCGTGCAGCGACTTGTTCAAGAACTAAAAACCAACATTTTCACAAATATTCATAATGCCAATATTGCAATCAACGAAAATGATATGCAAACATTCGCTAGTTATCGACGCCTCACCGTGTTTATTAAAGAACTTGATAAGCAACAAAAAGATGTGAACGCAGAATATAAAGGCCCTCCACTCACCATTGCAAAAAATGCGGATGGCTCTTTATCTCAAGCCGGTTCAGGGTTTCTTAAAAAATGGAATACCGATACTTTTTTTGAGAAAGATGGCTATTTATATGCGAAAGTCTTTATTAAAGGGAAAAAAACAATAGATGTATTGGCTGAGCTTATCATAAACGCCATTCGTAGCACTTACTTGCCAATTGCAATGAACTGGGGCACTGAAAAAGAAAAATTTATTCGACCGGTTCACTGGATTATCTCTCTTCTTGATAACAACATATTGCCATTATCTTTTGCTGGAAAAACGGCTGGGAACATAACATATGGGCATCGATTTCTTTCTGGCTCCGATACTCTAAGGGGAAAAGAATCCATAATATCGAATAGCAATGATTATGAAAAAATCCTTAATGAATTAAAGGTTATCGTTGACGCCAACAAACGAAAAGATCAAATAGTTCGTGATATAAAAAATAGATATAGTGAAGCTGTCATTGATGACGACCTGCTAAATGAAGTGACTTACTTGGTTGAATATCCAACGATCCTTGAAGGTCATTTCCCAAAAGATTTTTTAAACATTCCTGATAAAATTCTGGTTACTTCCATGAAAAAACATCAGAAATATTTTCCAGTTTATAAAAAAGGTTCCTTACAAAACACGTTTTTAATGGTGGCTGATAATGTAACGCCAACCAATTCAGACAATATAATAATGGGTAATGAACGTGTTTTAACTGCACGATTACATGATGCGCAATTTTTCTATCATGAAGACACTAAACGCAACTTCGATTTTTTTAATGAAAAATTGAAGTCGATTACCTTTCAGCAAAAGCTTGGTTCCATCGCTGACAAAAATAATCGCAATCTTCAGTTAGCCGAGTATCTTTACGAATTACTTAAATTTACTACAAAGGACAAAGAAATAACCACACACATTATTCAGAATCAAAAAGCCGATCTATCCACATCGATGGTCTTTGAATTTACAGAACTGCAAGGATATGTGGGCCAACAGTATGCACTAAAATGGGGTTATGACAAAATCATAGCAGATGGAATATATGAACACTATCTACCCAGTTTTGCGGGCGATAAACTTCCATCAACACTCTATGGAACCATCGCTTCATTGTCCGATAAACTCGATACAATCTGCAGTCATTTTTCAATTGGGAATATTCCATCTGGTTCACAGGATCCCTATGCGTTAAGGCGTCAGGCTAATGGTATTGTGCAAATACTTTTAAGCAATAATGACGCAAATATCAACATTGAATCTCTGATAAAAAAATCTCTTGAAATTCTTAATTTTGAAAATACTAATCAAGTATTTGAGTCGTTATGTGCTTTTTTTGAAACCAGAATTTCAACCATTCTAAAAGATCAAGAACTTCCAATGGACATTATTAAAGCAGTCACAACCCTTGATATTAGCTTACTCAAAAAAAGGATCGACTTTGTTAAACTTTTAAAAGAGGCATTAGAGTACAAGTCTATTATTGAGGCTATTGTTCGGGTTCAAAATATCACAAAAGATGTTAAAAAAACAGTGGATGTGGATCAACGTCTGTTTAAGTTTGATATTGAGAAAACCCTGTTTGATGAAGCTACGGATCTTGAGATTCTGTGTAACAGCTCTCTCTGGAATGAGGCAACCCTGCACCGGCTTGCAAGAAGCGCTTCTATCATTACGGCCTATTTCAATGAAATACTGGTCATGGATGCGGATGAAAAGATTAAAAACAACAGATTAAGCTGTCTATATTCGCTATCGCAGAGCGCTTCAGTATTTGCAAACTTTAAAGAACTTAATACTTAAGCTTAACATCCGATAATTTTTTTATTGTATAACCCTGTTCTTTAATATAACTTAAGACCTGTGGAAGTGCTTTTATGGAAACATCATTTCCATTATGCATTAGAATAATCGCACCCGGTTTTAATCGTAAGTGAATTAAATTTAGAATAGCTTCAACTTTTTGATCGAGTTCCGGACCAGTTAATGTTTTTTTCCCATATAAAAAATCACTTGTATTAATGCTCCAACCCACTGGGATTAAATTTCTTTCATTTACCAAACTTAAAATAATATTATTAAATCGTCCGCCGGGTGGCCTAAAATATTTGGGGGTAATACCAATAATGTTTTCCATTAACTGATTTGTTTCTTCCAGTTCATACTTTAATTTGTATTCAGGGAACGTATCCAGTCGTAAATGATGGTATGTGTGATTACCGACCTCATGTCCTGCAAAATATATTTTTTCAACCAAGTAAGGATACTTCAAAATGTTAGTCCCAATGATAAAAAAAGTTGCTTTCACTTTGTATTGATCCAATATATCAAGTATTGCTTCCGTTACATCCGGCAAAGGGCCATCATCAAAGGTCAGCGCCACTTCTTTCTTATCGGTAATGATCTCATTATACAGACCACTTGGTTGATACGCTGGAAATAATAGGATTGGGACTAAAGATACGAAAAGAATTAAACGAACTAAACGGCTCATTTCAAATTCATTATTTTATGGGTTTGAGGAATAACGCGAACGTCATTTAAATATTTTTTCGCTATTGTATAAGCAGATATAATTTCATTAGAATCAGGAAAATGCTTTATTTGTTTCGTTGGGGTCACAGGTTGAATAATAAATGGTACATCTTTACTTACCATACTCAACTCCTCGATCATATGTTTGTAGTCCATCACCTGTTGACTTGGAAGCAAGACGTATTTTATAAAAGCATCTTCATCTTTAACCATTTCCAAAGACTCCAAAAATTCCTTAAAATATTCTGGCTTTAAATCTAAGGAAAATATACTAACAAGATCTTTGATTTCCTTTAAATATGCAGGTAAAGTAGAGTTCGTTTCCAAATATATAGGAAGTGTCAGTTTAGGAAGAAGCGTCAACAGATCATTAATCTGCAATAAGGGTTCTCCCCCAGTGATTGATATTGAATGATGATAATTTTTATTTAGTTTTTTTACTTCGGCTACTACACTATCAATCGAATACTCTTTACCCTCATGATTCTCTTCGTCACAATAAGCGCAGGATATATTACATCCAGAGAATCTTATGAAAATCTGACGATACCCAACATATATTCCCTCACCCTGAATAGAAGAAAATATCTCTGATATTCGCATTATTCGACTTTCGTTAATTTCCCATATTTCGGCATAATGAGCTTAGACCCCTGAGGGAACTTAATCTGAAGAGAAATAGCATTTCCCTGCCCTATGGTTTTAATAACTTGGCCTTCTCCGAACATCGGTGATGTCACAATATCTCCAACATTATAATTATAGGACACATTTTTATCATCTTCATCATAATGAGTCTTATTTCTGACTAATTGAATGCTTCTTACCGCTGGAATTTTCAGATCGTATTCATCTTTTAAGGCGGATACTATATGGTTAAATGTATTCAACTTTTTACTTAGCTGTATATTAAGCAAGTCTTTCGGTATTTCACGGAAGAACCGTGATATATCCTGAGGATTTGCTTTCTCATAATAGGCCGAACGATAACTGGCGACAGATAAATTGATGCTAATTCTAGCTCGAGTCATCCCAACATAACATAGGCGTCTTTCTTCTTCCAATTCGGTTGGTATATCGAGAGACTGTACATGGGGTAGACATTTTTCTTCAAAACCCACAAGATAGACATGGTCATATTCCAAACCTTTAGCAGAATGTAAGGTCATTAAGGTCACGGTTGAATCTGATT
The DNA here is from genome assembly GCA_001783275.1 of Candidatus Margulisbacteria bacterium GWF2_35_9. Classification (GTDB taxonomy): domain Bacteria; phylum Margulisbacteria; class Riflemargulisbacteria; order GWF2-35-9; family GWF2-35-9; genus GWF2-35-9. The sequence continues at coordinate 8,676 of MFRH01000060.1, read as the reverse complement.
CCTGCGCCTCGTCCTGAGATGTCAGAAGAGCACTTAATGATAAAAACTCCTCAAGGGTATATTGAGATTCCTGTGTAGAAGCACATAATTCCTGTATATTTTCAGATCGTGTTTGAGCCTCCTGAGTCCCTTCCTCTTTTAACATCTTTTTGTAGCCGGTATCCTCAAATATTTTCATAATTAAATCGGTTAGCGTCATTGTCCCTGCATCCCAAGCTAATCGTAATTTGTTTATTTCTTGCCTGAATGTTTGAACCGATTGAATGCTTCGAAGCTCTGTCATTGTATCAATCACTTCCATAATCGGCTTTTTCTCTTCAAACGCTTTATCCATTAGTTTCTGTATCGTCAGTTTACCAATTTTGCGTTGAGGGACATTAATAATTCGAATAAGCGCGATATCATCACTTGGATTTAGTATCAGCCTCATATATGCCAATATATCTTTTATTTCTTTTCTCTCATAAAATCTCAATCCACCGAATATCTTATATTTGATCCCTAATTGCATCATCGATTCTTCCAAAACTCGGCTCATCGCATTTGTTCTATACAGAATCGCAATCTCGTTCGGATCAGTTCCCGCATGTATCGACTGGCTTATCTGTCTAGCGACGTGTTCCGCTTCATCATATTCGTTATGAGCAATAAAACATTCCGCTTTTTCACCAACAGCGTTTTCAGTCCAAAGATTCTTATCTTTACGAATCTTGTTATGCTTAATCACTTCATTAGAAATATTTAGTATTGTACCGGTTGATCGATAATTCTGTTCAAGAAGTATTGTTTTGGCTCCGGGATAATCCTTTTCAAAGTTTAAAATATTTTGAAGGTTTGCTCCCCGCCATGAATAGATATTCTGATCGGCATCGCCCACAACGTATATTCGTTTATGTTTGCTACTTAAGAGGTACGAGATCATGTACTGAGGCATATTGATATCTTGATATTCATCTATCAATACATACTGAAATTTTTTCTGATAAATTGACAGAATGTCATCATGTTCTTTAAATAGCTTTAAGAGATTTAACAATAGGTCATCAAAATCCATTGCATTATTTAAGAGCAATTTCTTTTGGTACTGAGTGTATGCCTCCGCTACTGTTTCCTTGAAACTATTGTCTGCTTTATTTACTAAGGTCTCTGGCGTAATTAAGCTATTTTTCGCATTACTAATCCCATTTAATATGGCTCTCGGTTTAATGGTTTTAATATCGATATCCATATCGATTAGAATTTTTTTAATTAACGATACTTGATCGGAACTATCATATATGACAAGTCCTTTTTGATAGCCGATGGCTTCTGAGTGGCGTTGTAGAATTTTAAAAGCCAGTGAATGAAATGTTGTAATCCACTGATCGCTATGATGGGCACTCGATGTCCCCAGTATTTTTTCAACTCGCTCCTGCATTTCTTTTGCTGCTTTGTTCGTAAATGTCACCGCTAAAATATTATATAAGGGAACATTAAACTGCTTATTTAGGTAAGCAATCTTATTTGTCAGCACACGTGTTTTCCCTGAACCAGCTCCTGCCAATATCAATAACGGGCCATCCGTATATAATACAGCTTCTTGTTGCTGTGGGTTTAGTGTATTAATAATGAGTTCTAAATCCTGTGTATCCATCTGAGTTATTTATTATCTCATGCTTTGCTGTTTTTTATAAGTTAAAAAACAACATACGCTCAATTTAAATTCATTTTTATGAAATATCGGCACTTGGTGATACGATATATTGGTCATGATAAATTATATGCATTTAAAAATAATTTCACTGGCTTCCAAAATAACGACTAGCCAACTATTTCAAGACAGCTCTCTTTCAGCATATTTTGATCGTTTACTTCAGAGAAATGGACATTTTAATGTTTTTGAAAAACATTTAGTTGGCGACCATCAATCTCTGCCAGACTTTGCAAACGCTCATCAATACTTCGGCCTTCACAAAACACATGATGGGTGGGTGTTTCGTGAATGGGCACCCAATGCAGAAAAAATATTTTTAGTTGGTAGTTTTAATCAGTGGAAGGAAGATCCCAAGTTCCAGTTGGAAAAAATTAATAATGACGGAGTATGGGAAGTAAAATTACCAACTGATAGTCTTCAACATCTAGACCAATATAAACTTAAACTCTACTGGGAAAATGGTATCGGAGAAAGAATCCCAGCCTATTCAAAACGAGTCGTGCAAGACCCTTCATCCGTTTTGTTTAATGCTCAAGTTTGGGAGCCTAACACCCCCTATATCTGGAATACAAAGTCGTTTCAAATGGATAAAACCGTTGCCCCACTCATCTACGAAGCGCATGTTGGTATGGCTCAGGAGCTTTCAAATATCGGAAGTTACAAGCAATTTACCGACCATATTCTACCCATGATAAAAGAGTCGGGGTATAACACCATTCAACTCATGGCCATTATCGAACATCCCTACTATGCTTCCTTTGGCTATCATGTCGCCAACTTTTTTGCGGTCAGTTCACGTTATGGAACTCCTGAAGAGTTTAAAGAACTTGTCGACAAAGCACACGGCATGGGCATTTCCGTTGTATTGGATCTTGTCCATTCTCATACAGTAAAAAATGAAAATGAAGGCCTATCTCTTTTTGACGGCACACCTTTTCAATACTTTCATGATGGGCCTAGGGGAAATCATGCCGCATGGGATTCTAGATGTTTTGATTACGCCAAACCCAATGTTCTCCATTTCTTACTCTCAAACTGCAAGTATCTGATGGAAGAATACAAAATAGATGGATTTCGGTTTGATGGGGTCACCAGTATGATGTATCAGGATCATGGGTTAAATCGAGTATTCACCTCCTATGATGATTATTTTGGAGATAATGTTGATAATGATGCCATCACATACCTAATGCTTGCAAATAAGCTGATTCATGAAATAAATCCAAATGCGATCACTATCGCTGAAGACGTTAGCGGCATGCCCGGGCTAGCCTTTCCAATCAATGAAGGGGGAATGGGGTTTGATTATCGGATGGCAATGGGGGTTACCGACTACTGGTTTAAAATGCTGAAAGAAATACCCGACGAAAAGTGGAATATGGAAGCATTATGGAACCGATTAACGGATAAACGATCCGAGGAATCGACCATTAGTTATGTTGAATGTCATGATCAGGCAATGGTAGGTGGCCAATCCTTAAGTCATGAACTGGCCGGGAAAAGCATCTATAGTAAAATGAACAAATCTTCAAAGAGTATCAAAATTGAACGTATGATTGCCTTACACAAAATGAGTCGACTGATAACTCTCGGATCTAGCGGAAACGGCTATTTGAATTTCATGGGAAATGAATTCGGTCACCCTGAATGGATCGATTTCCCTCGAGAAGGAAATAACTGGTCTTATCATTATGCTCGAAGACTATGGAGTCTTAAATTTAATTCCGATCTAAAATACCAGTATCTAGATGCCTTTGATAAAGCATTTATCAATCTTGAAAAAACAACGCCATTTATTCGATCAAGCAAACCTGAACTATGGCATATTCATGAAGATAATAAGATAATCGCTTTTAGACGAAATCAGATTCTTTTCATTTTTAACTTCAATTCTAGTAAATCGTTTAGTGATTACCCCATTAATGTACTAGGTTCAGGAGAATATCAGCTGTTACTGGATTCAGATAAAAAAGAATTCGGTGGGTTTGGGAGAATCGATGAAAATCAGAGTTATTTTACGAGTATCACCCAAAAAAATTATTTCCCGAGTATTCAAATATATATTCCAAATAGAACCGCCCTCGTCCTAATACAGAAACAACCATAATATAAATTTAAATAACTGAAATATTATAGATTTACCTTCGATATATTTCATAGATTAAACAAATTTATTTGTATATCAATACTATTTAAAGAAAGAGACGCATGCTAAAAAAAATAATTTCAACTCAATCTAAGCTTCACCTCAAGTGGCCGAATAAAAGGAATACAGAACCGTTAAACATTCATCTTATTTTCCCTGAAGCGGCACCTTTTTCTCAAACAGGTGGTCTGGGAGAAGTAGGAGAAGGTTTTCCAAAAGAGCTTGCAAAACTTGGCCACAAGGTAACTCTTCATGTACCCAAACATACAGGCAGTATCGAAAAAGCAATCATCCGGGGATATAGACCAAAATGGTTTAATCCAAATATTCAACATATGATCGGTGGAAAAGTACATGAAGCCGATATATATAATATCCATATTAATCCAAATTTAACTGCCAATTTATATGACACTCGTACATTCGAATATTTTGGCGGCAGGAAATACGGTGAACCCTATTCCTATAAGGACGATGTTGCCAGATTTTACTATTTTAATTTAATTGCCGCTGAAATGATTGCTCGCTCCAAACAATCATCCAGAAGCAAGAACTTTGTTGCTCATACACAGGATTGGCAAGCGGCTCATACTATGACTCTTTTAAAAACCGTACATGCAAAAGACAATATCTTAGGATTTCATACAATACACAATTTAAAATATTTTAACGACTTACCCTTGCATCAATTTTATTTAATGAGCGGACTAACAGAAGAACAGTATCCCGGTCTTTATTCTGAGGCTGGAATAAGAGTTCCCGGTACGGATGCTGCCAATCCAAGTTACGCTGCCTTTATGATGGCGGATCACGTAAAAACAGTTAGCAAAAACTATGTGCAGGAAATAATAAGCTCGCCTTATTT
>MFRH01000060.1:0-3955 GCA_001783275.1 Candidatus Margulisbacteria bacterium GWF2_35_9 | reverse complement strand
CATTTACCGGAACAATAAATGGCGTTGCTGATGAATGGTACCCAAAATATGATCATACTAATTTTCAAGAACCAAAGGCAAAAGAAAAAGCTGACTTGCAAGCATTCTTAAATCTCAAACAAGACCCGAATGCCTTTCTAATGATGATGGCGGCACGTTTTGATTCCCAAAAAGGATTTCCGCTTGTAACATCTATCATGGAAGAGCTCCACTCTGTTTATGGTATTAATTTACAGTTTATGATAAACGCCAGTATATCCGAAGATGGTGGACAAGAAATCGTTAATGAACTAGATCGATTAAATTATAACTCTGTTGTTAGCGGACGAATCGGCATGCTGACGCCCTATGACCGGCCTCTGACAGAGCAAATCTATCGGGCAGGAGATGTTGGCATTATCCCATCTCGATTTGAACCTTGCGGACTGGTCGCGCCAACATGTATTATTAACGGAAACTTTCCTGTCGGACGAAAAATTGGTGGAATCCCCGATATTATCAAACATGGCGTTAATGGTCGTTTATTTGAAGGCATGTGGTATGAAAAAATAGGCGATGACCGATTTAATACTCTCAGAGGTAGGTTGATGCATGAAATTATTGAAACACATCAGTTATTTCAAAATAAAGATCGTTGGAATGATTTTATCGCAACGATGATGCGAGAAAATGATCTATCATGGCGAAAACCGGCAGAAGAAATTGTTGAAGAATATCGAGAAGCCATAGAACGCTTTGAGATAGATGGACATTATCAAAGTTTTTAGAACCGGCGCTCCTTCAGTTTCAGCTCCACAAAAATAAAGAAAGCCGGGTTTCCCCGGCCTTCTCTGTTCATTTCTATTATTCGCTGACTTATTAGCCTTGGGCAAATTTTTGAGTTGCCTCACGCATAACGTCACCTTGAGTTTTACCGGTGCTATGAACGGCTGAAATCAAGTCTTTTATGATTTGTAATTTTTGCTGGATTAAGAATAAATCACCTGGTTGAAGATCTTCTGCATCATCAATACCCCATGACTCTAATAATCCCTGAGTTTCCGTTTGTGTATAAGTACAGGTTGTTCCTAATGGTAATCCCGGCATACCTGCTTGTTGAGGCGAAAATGCTGTAATCGCACCATCATTATCTAGTTCTGCACCGATCATACATTGATTACCTGCTTCATCGGTATAATAGATTTCAACACTGACAACACTATTAACACCTTCAAATGGACCGTTTTTATCTAAAATAACGACCGGTTTAGTGATATTTGTTACAGCTGGATCAATTGTCTTACCGGTTGCAGATGCTAAGGTTAAGTCAGTGGCTGGATCAAATCCTGTTACATTTTGAAAACCACCAATAGCATCGTTATCTAAACCAAATAAGGTACAAACTAATTCTCTAACTGAATCTGTGTCAACAACTCCTGTTGCACCCACCGCGTCTTCTAACTTATTTACTTCCCAATCATCAAAACGATCTGTAATAAATAATTTACTATTAACTTCAACCGTTCTTTTTCCACCCATCTCAGATGAAATTCCTAAAATATTTGCATTATTTTCATTCATTGTATTGGCAACTGCTGACATCGCCGCATTACGACTTACTTCTCCTACCGACTCGAATTGAACCATTATAAAAGCCCCCTTTATTTCTAATTTTTTATATCCAACAAGTCACTACCACTACTTAAATGAGAACTACTTCCCCCCTTTATCGATTTATTTTCTTACTGCTCCGCTCACAATTTCGCCCGATAATAAAGACAACAGCAAGATGACAAAGGCGGAGCCTGTCTTCCTGACATATATAATATCGACAGATTTGCACTTTTTTATGTATCGTTTTTTTGTGTTTATTCTAAATAACAGATTACCCTCAGCGATTGGAGATATTTAAGGTTTTTGATGTGCTTGTAAAAACAAAAAACTACAGGTATAATCATGTCTGTTAATTCTGGAACTGGCCGACATAGCTCAGCTGGTAGAGCAGCTGATTTGTAATCAGCCGGTCGTTGGTTCAAATCCGACTGTCGGCTCCAGTCTTCGCTCCTGCGGTCTCTCTTGCGTTCGCCGGGAGCTACGCCTGGCAAGCCAATTTGCATAACGCATTTTGAATTGCCAAGTAAAGTAGTTATTTGCCTCAATACTACTTAACAAAAATGAGGTCTTAAATATTTAAACTAGTAATTACCGAATTACTATTATTAAGCCCAGGTAGCTCAGTCGGTAGAGCAGAGGACTGAAAATCCTCGTGTCGGTGGTTCGATTCCGCCCCTGGGCACCACTTTTAATAATTTTTTTTATTTATCAAAAATAATTTTATTTCCTTGATAATAAAAGATGCTGTTTTGAAACTGACTGGGATTTGTTTCAATATCTTCTTTCGGGTAAATATCGTTGATGGCCCCTTTAAACTCCACTTTTAACATTTCTTTCAGGGTATCCACTGTTAAAAATCCATTTTCATTTAAAATAATTCTGGTTCCAGCTTCAATTTTTAATATACCAAGATCAATGATATCGGCAATAACACCACTATGAACGACTCCATTATCATATAAAATGAGCATTTGGCCTTTAGCGAAATTTATTCCGTGCAGGCTTGTATTTTCATCTAACCACTTATTTATTATCCTACCCTCTTTATTAATTAACATAGACTGTTTTGGGCCGAAATGGTTTCCAGAAATCTCAATATCTACTGAAGGTGTTATTTCATAGGAAGCAGATATCCCTTGATAGGGTAAATGCATATTGGTACGAATAATGCTGTCTTTTGGCATAATAATACCGTTAAAGCTAGCATCTTCTAATAATTTTCTTGTTAATATTATCTGGTACAGTTTATCTGAACACTCGCCTTCTGGTTCATACCACCAATAGATAGCATCCGAAGTAACTGTTTTTGCATTGATAATACTAGGTGTTGTCGTTGAAATACCAATAATTTTTCTATACAATAATAAACTCCATTACTGCTCTCTCTGTATGAGTGAGGCTAATTATATATCGGTTGTTTCAGGGAATAATTTCAATTAAGATTCTAGCGACTTTACACTGGGATCGATATTTCGTTTGATTATTTTTAATGCCGACTCGTGAGTACTTAAATCCATAGAGCCGGATTCTGTGAGATCCTGAAGAAGATTGCATTTGTATCCTAAATCGAACCCCTCAAACATAGACGCTAATACACACGCATCCGTATCCGTTCCGCAAAAGTCGATTTCATTTATATTATGTTCAATTAAAAGTGGCATAATTGTGTCTGTCTTAAATATCGAGTAGGTTATTTTTTCTATTATCGTATGGGGTTTCGAAATAGATCGAAGCTCCGGCACGATTATCTCCGGCCCGTTATTTAAGCCTTCTTTACAATTGATATAGCGATAAAAACTAGTACTTGTTGTATTTTTATAATAGCTAATGACGATAAGCGTATAATCGGTGTTTTCTATGTAGTTCTTGATTGCTGTTGGTAATTTTGAATTGTCTTTAATAAAATCCGACTGAACATCTATCACAAACAATGCTTTCATTTCTTTTTCTTCTTGGGTTTTGGTTCGGGAACTTCGTCGGCTGTTATTCTTATTAACTCGCTCAGCCACTCTCTGTCTTCAAATTTATCTTCGATCAAAAAACTCGGCTTTGCACCTTGATAAGCCGGAGCCTCTGTCACTTTTCCGATAAAGGCTCTTCCACCACCGGTTTGTTTAACAAATAATCGGTTATCACAAATAAGGGCGACCACTTTGTTGCCACTATAAACAGCATATTCCCCAAACATTTTTCTAAATGTAATCGGGGTGACACTGTCAATTTGATCTACTATAAATTCGACAAAACTTAACTCGGATGCCATATTAGCTAAACTCCTCAAACCGTTCTTTGCTTGCTTTACATATGGGGCATACTTCCGGAGGATTGTCTCTGGCACATAAATAACCGCAGACATTGCAAC
>MFRH01000059.1:11161-17036 GCA_001783275.1 Candidatus Margulisbacteria bacterium GWF2_35_9 | reverse complement strand
ACAAAAAGGCCGGTTTATACCGGCCTTTTTGTTTGTCTAGAGAGTAAATAAAAGACCGAGATTTTCTCGGCCTTTTATTTATGATAGTTAATTTTGTTTGGATTCTAGAACTGCATTAAGTGTTGTAAGTAGTTGTTTTTTTAGTGGAGTATCATCAATAACAGTTCCCTCTTTTTCTGATTCACCATTATCTTTTTTTGTAACATCAACTAGTTTCCCATTAATGACTTGGTACATTTTAAATTTTTGTGTTGGATCGTTTGATAAAGATAAACAGAATATGGATCCTTTCTTAGTAATAAGCGTAACAATACCATGGTCTCCGTAAGAAGGAGATGCTCCAGCATCGATTCTAATAAGTCGTCCTTCATGCCATATGTCCATAAATCCTTTTTGGTTCGGCGTATGCCCATTTACTACTTTAAGCGTGTTTTTATCAACACCTAGGTCGTCTGCAATTTGCTTAAAGACATATTCAACAATATCTGGATTCGCTTTACTCGTTTGGAATATCTGATACCAGTAATCTTTAGGTTCTTCATATGTTTCGCTTAACTCTGGTAGATAGGCGCGCTCAAAGGTTTGCATAATTCTTCCATAGGCGGGTGAATCAAAATCCCATGCGAGCCAGTTGAATGTTCTCTTTTGATTGACCCATTCTAAAAAGGCCTCAATTTCTTGCTTATTTGTTTTATCAATGGTTTTGTATTTTTCATAATACTCTTTTTTTATTTCATCCATTTTATCTAATAATGCAATACCTTTGTATTGGCCTTCGTATCCCGGAATTGAAACCGTTTTAAAACTACCGTCTTTGTTTAATGGTATGTGACTGTGAAGTTGGAAAAAATTTGAGACACGTCCATCATCAGCTGTTATTGATTCTAAATTATAAGAGGAGTTGTGGAACATACAGAATTCAACGATCGATTGAACTTCCTTGCTTTGAATAACTTGCATTTGAAGGTCTCTTAGAATAGTATTGTCTTCAGCTGATCTCTGATGGTTTCCTTTTTTACATCGATTGATGATTTCTACTTCTGCAGGGGTTAGGGTACAATCCATCTCCTCTTTGTTTTTAATGTATGTGACTCCATCTGCTTTAGCTTTTTTCATGTTAGCTTTGTAAGAACTGGCTAATTTATTTCCATTTAGTATCTTCTGATACAAAACGACTAATTTCGGATCATTTATTTGTTTTTTATCTTCTTTGAATTTTAAATTATGAAGCAATGCTTGTTCGTCAGAAGATAACTGAACACTATCATCACCATAGGTCAGAGAAAGCTGTAAATCAGTAAAATATGCTTCTAATGCTTTATTTATATCGACTTCACCGCTTTTTGTATCAGGGTGTTTTGCTTTATAGTTTCCCTCTCTAAATTTTTTGATTGCTTGTTCTTTTGCTTTAGATAAATCTATTCCAATTTTATTTTCTAAATAGTCGGCTTCATTATATCGAAGCATAAATCGAAAAGCATGACACATAGCTGTTTCTTCACCTAGCCCGAACCCTTGCATCATGAAATCATGGTTGCCATCGACACCCTGGTAGTGTTGGTTTTTAACTTGTTTGCCAGGGACAATAACCCCATCTGGATTAGTTAACATTTCTCTAGTGTCAAAGGTTTTTAATAAGTTAATGGTTCCATGAGCATCCACTGCTCGGTCAAACGCATCTCCTCCATACAATACCTTGGCATTTGGGAAAATGGATAATGCTTCAAGAACCTTGTTTGATGCTCCATGTGGGTCAGAAATCATAATCGTATCAACGGGACTGTCTAAATGCTTAATAATTTGATAGTATGTTTTATCAACTTTTCTTAGGTGAACTGTTTCTGTTTGGCTGATTGAATCTTCGAAACGATTAAATAAATCGGTATTTTCTGCAACAAGATTAAATAATTCATCTAATGTTATTGCATTGACCTGACCTTTATCATACATGCTAATTGCAAATCCAGTATTAATATCATTTGTGGTGTTTGCTTTATATAATGCGACTGAATAAAACAAAGATAGAACGGCTTCCGGATTTTTATTAAAGAAATTAATAAAACCGTTTAAATCATCTACAGTTAAATTGTTTCGAAAAATGGTTGATAATTTAACTTGTTTCGATCTGTTACTATTTTTAATCTGTTCAGGTTTTAGTGTTTTATTGTCATCATAACTGAATGTTTCAGGAATGAGATCGTTAATAGAAGTAATATCTGTTGATCCTAAATGCTGTAGGATTATATCCCTGTCTTTAACGTTGAATTTCTCAGAAATAATGTTTAAAATGTTTAATATTTTTGCGGATATTACACTTCCAAAATTTCTCTGAAAGTCAAGTGCGGTTGAGTTCCTGTCATGTCGAGTATGGTCATCGAGAACATTCGCACGTTGTAAGCCAGAATTGATTTTTACATCCATTTCACCCTGATAAAAATAATAGGGAATTTGAAATTTCTTTTGAAGATAATTCACTTCAGTTAATGCCCTATAAAGATCTTTCATTGTTCCAGAATCATTTTCACCTTTTTCTTTACGGTCAATAATAGTTTTAATTCTGCTTATAATTTCTGCTTCAAGCATTCTGGTTCTTTGATAAAATATGAAAAGTGTATTTTGCGGTTTATTATTGTTTTTTGTGTTAATTATTTTATTATACATAACGAATCTCTCCTTTAGTGTATTCTGTTTATATATCGAATGATTGCAACAAAAATTTCACAAAATTTAAGAAAATTAAATTTAATATTAGTCTATTTATGGTAAACTGTTTTCACACATGAAAAATCAGGAAATAGAAGTTGTTATTAAGAAAAATCTGCTGAAGGTAAACAAGCCGATTCAGTATCTGGGTAACGAATTAAATGTTATCAAGAAAGACTGGGATAGTGCTAAAACTAAGCTTTGTTTCGTGTATCCAGACAAATATGAGATCGGCATGAGCAACATGGCGCTTCAAATCTTCTATAAAATAATCAATCAAAATACAGACCACCTCTTAGAAAGATGCTTCATTCCAGACAAGGATATGATCGATTTTCTAAAAGACAAGCAGGTTCCTCTTTTTGCCTTAGAAAGCACTCGTCCATTAACTGATTTTAATGCACTTGCGTTTTCGTTCTCGACTGAACTCAGCTATACAAACGCACTTCTTGCACTGGATTTAGGCCACATTCCAATGACGTGTAAAGAACGGATAAATGACGATTCCATTCCAATCATTTTTGCCGGAGGAGGAGCTGTTGTGAATCCATTACCCCTGAGTGATTTTTTTGACTTTTTTGTCATCGGAGATGGGGAAGAAGTTCTTGAACACATCTGTGATGTTATATATAAATGTAAATATGAAAAAAAGATATCAAAATATGACACCATCAAAGCACTCTCGGAACTTGACCATATCTATGCTCCCTCATTCCATAGATCCGACAAAATTGTCAAGAAAGCTACCTTTAGTGATGTTAACAATAAAAAATACCTAGTTGAAAAACCGCTTGTTCCATTAATAAAAGTGGTTCATGATCGTTTCAGTATCGAACTAATGAGAGGGTGCCCCCGCATTTGTCGATTTTGTCAGGCATCTTATATAAATAAACCACTTCGAATCAGGGAAAAAGAGGTGTTGTTAAATCAAGCAAAGGCTGTTATTTCAAATACCGGTTACGATGAATTATCCTTATCATCACTTAGTTCATCGGACTACCCACAAGTGATTAATCTTTTAACCGAATTAGATTCGCAATGTAATCATCAACATGTTAAATTGAGTTTACCGTCCCTTCGAATCGATACCCATTCCCTTGAAATGTCAGAAATAACAAACAAACTAAAGGAATCTGGTGTAACGCTTGCACCGGAAGCGGGTAGTCAATTTTTGCGTGATGTTATTAATAAAAACATAAATGAACAAGAAATCTTAGATACAATCAAAACAGCAGCGGTTAATAGTAAAAAATCCATTAAACTTTATTTTATGATCGGGTTGCCAGGAGAAGAACAACAAGACCTACAAGCGATTGTCAATCTAGCATTTCGCATTATTCATTATATAAAACCGGCTCGAAATAAACTGACAATCAATATATCCAATTTTGTTCCAAAACCCTTCACACCATTTCAATGGGCAAAGCAGGATGATATGGAGACCATTAATACAAAACTTAGCTTTTTCAAGAAAGAATTGCGTCATAAGCAACTGGAGCTTCGATGGACAGATCCAAAACTAAGCATACTTGAAGGAATTCTAACACGTGGTGATGAAAAAATTGGAAAGCTGATTCTTGCCGCTTATCGACAGGGTGCTATTTTTGATGCTTGGTATGATCATTTTAACTTTGAATATTGGATGAAAGCGGCTGAAGCCGAAGGCATTAGTATTAATGATTACTTGGTTGATCATAACCCAGAAGATGTCTTGCCTTGGAGTTTTATTGACACAGGTGTAAAAATAAACACATTAAAAAATGAATATCAGAAAGCGTTGTCTACTAAAAGATAGATGTTCGATTCATTAATATTTCTCTTAACCTTTTGATCTTTTGATCTTTTAATCTATAATAATAACTATGGCAAAAGTAAAAAAAAGTAAACGGTTTAATTATAATCTGGCTTCTGTTCTCAAAGTTCGAAAAATAAGAGAGATTCTTCAAAAAGAAGAAGTATCTAAAGCAATTAAAAAACTTAAAGAAGAGCAGGAGAAACAGCGCAAAATTGAAGAAGAGCAAGAAGCCGAACATCATAAAATAATTGAAATATATGAAAGTGGTAAAGCAATTGATTTAGATGAAATATTCTTAAGGAAACATCACTTAACTACATTAAAAATAAAGTTTGATAAACAAGTTATTGAAACAGAGAAGGCGGAGAGGAACAAAAAAGAAGAAGATAAAAAACTACTTCAAGCGGTGAAAGATAAGAAAATATTAGAAAAAGACAAAGAAAAGAAGCGTCTACAATGGAAAAAGGTGATGGAAAAAGAAGATGTAAAGTTCCTAGATGACATTTCCGTATCCCGATTTTTTCGCAATATATCAAAGGATGATGAATGAGTATCGAAAACTTAAGTTCGCAACAGGTTCGTCAATTCCAACAAAGCAATAAATCGGAAGAGTCTCATCAAGCCGCATATGCAACAGATATGGATAAGATGTTTTTGACCCATAACCAGATGATGACAAGAATTTTACAAAATGGTCTTTCTATCCCAAAACAGCTATTAGAAAAGATAAAACGCAACGCATCGGAGTTGAAAAAGATATATTTCGGGCTTGATAATTACATGATCGACCCGACGTTACTTCCTAAAGATCAGGGGGATTTTGTTGTATTTACAACCGAGTCCATTCCGGTGGTGTTACCCCTCATATTTTTTGAGGATGAAATGGATAAAGATAAACTGCTGACAAAAAAAATAATAATCAACCAGATTAATGAAACGGATTGGTTTGAAACAGAAGCTGATTCTGTTGAAAAATCAGATTTTCTAAAAACCGGACTCGTTTTCTTTGGTCAGCGGAATTTTATTAAAAAAGAGAAAATAAAGATGATTCATATCACTCAAAATCCTTTTTTGCCGGAGCATACCGTAATTTTTTCCATGAAATGCAATTTTTTCTCTCTATTGTTGTTCTTTTATACCCATCAACAGTATTTTTCAAGCTTGCAAGCGGGATTAACGGCATATCTTCAGTTTGTTAATAAATCGTAAAGAAATAGGGTGACGTAAAATGACGTATCATATTCCAGTATTACTTGAAGAAATAATCAAAAATCTAAATATCCAAAAGGGAGATGTTGTTTTAGATGCGACTCTTGGTGGCGGTGGATACGCTGAAGCTATCCTGAGTCGTTATTCTGATTTAACCAAATATATCGG
>MFRH01000059.1:0-11154 GCA_001783275.1 Candidatus Margulisbacteria bacterium GWF2_35_9 | reverse complement strand
CAGGATAAAGATGCGCTTGAACACGTAAAAATAACCAATAAAGATAAACGACTGGAGTTGGTTCATGGTAATTTTTCTAAATTTGATGAAATTATTCCTAAGGAAGATTTGAAAAGTATCAACAAAATTGTTTTTGATTTAGGAATTTCCTCCTACCAAATTGATACCCCAGAGAGGGGCTTTTCATATATGCAAGAAGGTCCATTAGATATGAGAATGGACCAATCTAGTAATAATCAGACGGCAGCTGATATTTTAAATAATGCAGACGAGGATGAGATTGTCGATATTATTTATCAGTATGGCGAAGAACCTAAAAGTCGAATTATTGCACGGGAAATAATTGAGTATCGAAAAAATAATAAATTTACAGATACAGTTCAATTGAATGAGTTTCTCAAAGAAAAAGTGTATGGAAACTATACGCGAAAGATGACGGCAGTAAAACGAGTGTTCCAAGCACTACGAATCCATGTTAATAATGAGCTAGGTATTCTAACGGATACGATGGAGAGGATGATCAATATCCTGCCTTCCAAAGGACGTATCGTGGTCGTGACTTTTCATTCCTTAGAAGATAGAATTGTAAAAAATGTATTTAATCGCTTTATGTCGTCTGCTGATTTACAATCTGTCAGGAAATGTAATAACAAAGTGGTCAAACCAACAGCTCATGAAATTGCAAAAAATAAACGATCGAAAAGTGCAAAACTGAGAGCCATAGAGAAAATATGAATATTCAAAGAATAAATACCATTTTGATTATCGGAGTCATCATGTTTTCAATTCTAACCGTTTTTCAGCAAGGAAAACATTATAATCTGGATTACAAAATGCAGGCATTGAAAAATGAACTAAAAACGATCGAAAATGAGAATCAGGAAATGCAACTAAAATATAATATGAAATATGATTTGAAATGGGTATATGACTATGCGACAGTCACGTTAAACATGATCTTCCCAAACGAGATTAAAAGTATTTATGAATAATTACAACCTTCGTATATGGACAAGTTTTCTTTTAATCTTTTTTTTGATTTTAATTATTATTATTCGATTATTCTATATACAGGTTCACAGTTATGAATTTTATAAAAAAAAGTCAAAATATCAGCAAGAACGCATTATCAAACTGAGTCCAAAAAGAGGAACAATCTATGATAGAAATGGAGAAGTGTTGAGTGTTTCACTGGAGGCTGTTTCGATTTATGCAAATCCAAAAAAAATAGTGAATGAAACTCAGGTATCAGAAATTCTAAATAGTCAGCTCGGAATTCCACTATCAAAGACTTCTTCGATCGTCAATTATCCAGGCTATTTTGTCTGGGTAAAACGTAAAGTATCATCTGAATTTAAGAAAAAGATAAAGATACCCGGTATCTATTTTTTACCGGATACAAAACGATTATATCCAAATAATAATGTTGGATCTCAACTTCTTGGATTTGTTGGAATTGATGATAAAGGATTGAGCGGTTTGGAATATCACTTGAACTCTGATTTATCAGGTAAAGAGGGTTACATGATCATTGAAAGTGATATCAAAGGGCGCAACATATTTAGTTATGATAATAAGGTTGTTCCTGCAAAAGAAGGAAAGGATGTCAATTTAACCATTGATAAAAATATTCAGTTTATCATGGAGGAGGAGCTGGAAAAAGCCGTAGAATCATCTGGCGCCAAGTTAGGGGTGGCAATACTAATGGATGTAAAAACAGGTGAAATATATGGGATGGCAAATTATCCATCGTTTAATCCCAATTATTTTCAAAGTTTTCCTGATCAGTCGGTCTATAACAATAATGCGGTTTCCATGGTCTATGAACCGGGTAGTGTGATGAAATTGTTTACTGTTGCAGCAGCTTTAGAAGAAAATGTAATTGATGCTGATGATGAAATATACTCTCCACTTCGGATCATGGTTGGCGGATATCCCATAGAAGAAGCCGCACATGCGGGAGCGGAGAAAGAATCTCCAACAAAATCTATCTCTGAAGTGATCGTTAAATCTTTAAATGTAGGAGCTGCCAAAATAGGGATGATGTTGGGAAAAGAAAAGTTGTATCAGTATTTAAATCAACTTGATTTTGGTAAATCTACAAGCATTCAATTGCCAGGAGAAATGTCGGGTTTATTGCCCCCATGTCAAAATTGGTATCAGGTAGACCTAAGTAGAATAGCGTTTGGTTATGGCTTATCCGTAACGCCGTTACAACTTCTGAGGGCAGTGGGTGTTTTTGGTAATGACGGCTATTTAGTAAATCCCTATATTATCATTAATAACAAAAAGAAGACCCGCCGAAAAGTGTATTCGCACAAAACGGTTGAAACTATGCTTTCATTTATGAAACAAACAGTGGAAGAAGGGACAGCGACAAAAACAAAGATAAAAGATTATTCAATTGGTGGTAAGACAGGGACAGCAATACTCTTTTCAACAGTTACAAATAAATATTTAGTCGGCCGTTATAATTCAACGTTTGCGGGTGTGTTTCCCACATCGAACCCACAGTTTGCAATGGTCGTCGTTATTCATGATGCCAGTAAAAATAAGTTTGCATCATATTCGGCTGTACCGGCCTTTAAAGGAATTACTGAAAGAGTATTGCGATATTTGAAAATCAATCCGCAATAAGGTATTATTTTTTGTATCATTTGAAATAATACCCATTGATAATGAAGAATGAATACTAGGAGAAATAATGATGAAAAAAATAAAGAAAATTGCAGTTCTATGCGGGGGAATTTCAGCTGAAAGAGAGGTTTCATTAAGATCAGGTCTTAATGTAGAAAAAGCGATCAGAAATTTAGGTTATAATGTGATTTCCATTGATCCATCAACTGATGAAATACCAAATGATGTCGATTTTGCGTTTTTAGCATTACATGGTTCTGGTGGTGAGGATGGAGCAATACAAGGACTTTTAGAATGGAAAGGAATTCCTTATACAGGATCGGGTATTCATGCATCTGCAATCGCGTATAATAAAATAACGACTAAAATATTATTGAAATATTATGGTTTGCCCACAGCAGAATTTGTTGAGCTTAATACTATTAGGGATTGTGACGGGATTAACGAGTTTCCTAAGATTATTAAACCGGCTATGGAAGGGTCTAGTATCGGAATTCAAATTATTGATAATAAGAATGAGCTCATTACCGCATATACAGAGTTATCTCAAACGTTTAGCTCTTTGTTTGTTGAAGATTATATTTCAGGTAGAGAAATTACAATTAGTCTGTTAGGTGATGAAGTATATCCCATATTAGAACTTGTACCGAAAAACAGATTTTACGATTATGAGGCAAAATATACCAAAGGGATGACGGATTTTTTATTGCCTGCAAAATTTTCAAGAAAAAAGGAGATTGAGTTGAAACAACTCGCTCTCGATGCGTACTATATTATAGGGTGCAAAGGAGCTGCGAGAGTGGATATGATTGTCGATCAAAAGGAAAATCCCTATATATTAGAACTAAATACAATTCCGGGAATGACCGATTCAAGTGATTTACCAGCCCAAGCAAAAGCAGCCGGTCTTTCATTTGAAGACCTTGTTCAAAGGATAATTGATGCAGCTTAATAAAAGAGGGAAAATTCTTATCACCTTTTTAGTTTTTGTTGTTTTTTTATTTGTGCTTATGAGTTATATGCCAAATTATCATATATCAGAAACGAAAATTACGGGTAACGACTTGGTAGAGGAATCATGGATAAGAGAAGTAGTCACTTCTTGTAATGTGAACAATTTTTTCTTATATCCCAAAAAAAAGATTAAAAGGAAAATTATTTCTGAAATTCCTCAGATTAATCATGTCGGTTTTTCTAAAAACTGGTTTAAACGAGTAGTAACAATAAAAATAGCAGAAAGAAAACCATTTGCAAATATTGTGGCTTATCCCAAGCATTATATCGTTGATATTGAGGGGGTTATCCTTAATCTAGATAAACAGTTGGAGGTGTTTACTGTCGAAAAATTAATGGATCTCCCTATAATATCGGGTCTTAGTAATGAGAGTTTGGTTGGAATACGAAAATTATCTGATAATTATTCTAAGATTATTAAGACAACGTTAAAATATTTAGTAGATATATTTAAAGAGGGCGGTGTTAAATTTAACTTAACGGATATCGATGATATTAGTGTTTTGACGCAGGATTTAATAGAGATAAAGCTTGGATCGGCTAATGATATGAAGAAGAAATTAGATATTTTGAATTCACTGTTGACGAATATAATAAATACCGAAAAGCTAGAGTATATTGATCTTCGGTATCCTGATTATCCAGTGGTTAAACTTATCAATTAGGGGAGAATATATATGATAAAAGTAAATAAAGAATGGTCATTGTTGCTAGATCGAGATGGAGTAATAAATATAAAATTAGAGAATGACTATGTTAAAAACTGGAGTGAATTTAGGCCAACCATAGGTATTATAAATGTATTGCAAAAACTATCAAATGTATTTGGAAGAATACTTGTATTTACAAACCAACAGGGCATTGGAAAAGGAATTATGACGGAAAATGATCTGGCTGTTATTCACCAGAATATGTTAGCACTTTTTGAAGAACACCATATAAAAATAGATGGGATATATTATTGTCCTCATTTGGAAAGTGACGATTGTGTATGTCGCAAACCGAGAGCTGGTTTAGCTGTATCAGCTGTCGATGATTTTCCCGAAATAGATTTTAAAAAATCAATAATGCTCGGTGATTCAATTAGCGACATGGAATTTGGTAAAAGCATAAAAGCAACAACGATTATGCTATCGTCTGAGCCTATCGATAATGTGTTTATCGATTATAATATTAAATCATTTGATGAATTGCTTTCATTGCTTTCATTGCTTACATTAGGTGACGAATAACAATTTTGTGCTATAATAATTCCAATATTTTATGAAAATATAACGAACATTAATTAAGGTTTTTATCATGATAAGAAAAAATATTCAGGAAGAAAACATTGTTTACGGAGTTGACTTCGGATCATCTGCATTAAAAATATCTGTTTGTGAATTATTAGATATTCATGAGTTTGAAGTTTTAACATCGATGAAATTCAAATATATTGGCCCGATGAATAAAAAGCTATTTGATCGAGAACGTATTAAACAATTCATTGAACGAGCCTTTAGTCGGATTGACCGAGAACTGTCAGTCAGTACCCAACAAAAAAAAACCATAGTGACGCTTCCAATGGCAGAATACAAGACAGATATTATAACTGTCCAGACAGTTGTAAAAAACAACCTCGTCAAGTTTGAGAATAAAATTGAATTGATTAATAAAGCGAAGGAAATTAGTTCCTGCGGGGCTATTCTTCATACAATCCCGTTGAAGTACACCTTGGATGGAGAATCTGTTCCTGATCCTATCGGATTACAAGGTGAAATATTACAAATGGATATTTTTGTTATTGGTTATGATGAATTTTTGCTTGAACATTTTAAATCTATATTTGAAGAACTATCTATAAAAGTTGGCAAATTTGTTGCACCACCATTATCTTTTATTAATTATTATCTTAACTTTGTGCCTGCACAGAATAAGGCTCAAAACATTCTCGTGATAGATTTTGGCAGTGATGTTTCTTATTGTTACCGTATTGGGAATAGTCAATTAGCTACGTTCCACTGCTTGAATTTAGGAAGTGAAATTATTACAAATGATATCAAAAATGTATTGAAAATCAGTTATGATATAGCAAAAAAATTAAAAGAGAACCATGCAAGTTTAATTAATAAAGATGATGAAGAAATTAGTATCGATGGCGTAAATGTTCAATTAAGTCTATTAAACGAGATAGTCGAAGCAAGATATGATGAAATACTTGAGACTTATGACAACGTTCCGTCGATGCATAATGTTGATGGTGATGATATTAAAATTATTGTTCTTGGCAAAGGTCACCCAAAGGGAGTTGACATGTATTTGGAAAATAGGTGGAAGGGGAAAATCCAAAGTCTGGCACCATATATCGCTGATACAAATTACATGATTGCCGTTGGCAATATCCAATACGCTTTAAATAACGAAATTTATATCCCACAAATCAAAGAAAAACAAACAACAGGAATCATCACTCGACTCATTCATATATTTGAAGATTTATTTTAATAATGTTATACTCTTCATAGGTTGTAAAATATAAGTAAAGCTTAAATCTATTTTATTGGTTTTTTATTTAAATTTCAGGAGTAAATAATATGAAAACAGGAATTAGCCAATATACAAACATCAAGGTGATTGGTGTTGGTGGTGGTGGAAATAATGCCGTCAATCGAATGGTAAAAAATGGATTAGAAGGTGTCGAATTCTGGGCAATTAATACGGACAACCAAGCTTTGCACAGTTCACTTGCAGAAAATATTCTTCAGATTGGTGTTGAAACGACTAAGGGTTTAGGCGCAGGTTCCAATCCGTTAATGGGGGAAAAATCTGCTGAGGAAAGTATGAGCGAATTAACTAAATCCATCGAAGGTGCAGATATGGTATTTATTACAGCCGGAATGGGCGGTGGTACTGGTACTGGAGCGTCTCCTGTTATAGCAAAAATGGCGAAACAAGGAGGAGCATTAACTATCGGGGTTGTGACAAAACCATTCAGATTTGAGGGGCCAATCCGAATGAGACAAGCAGAACAAGGGATCAGCGCATTAAGAGATGAGGTTGATGCCTTAATTATTATTCCAAATGACAAGCTACTTCAAGTTATAGAACAAACAACAACATTAAAAGATGCGTTCATGGTAGCGGATGATGTATTACTTCAAGGTGTTATGGGAATATCAAAAATGATAACGGATGTAGGTTTAATAAATCTTGATTTTGCTGATGTGAAAGCAATTATGAGTGATGCCGGATCTGCAATGATGGGTATCGGTAAAAGTAGTGGTAGTCAAAGAGCCATTGAGGCTGCAGAAGCTGCAATTAGTAGTCCATTACTTGAAGAGTCCATAACAGGAGCCAAAGGAATCATTTTAAATATTGCAGGTGGAGAGAGTTTATCTATGTATGAAGTAAATGAAGCCGCTCAGGTTATTTACGATGCAGTTGATCCAAATGCTCATATTATACTTGGAACGGTTATCGATGAGTCACTAAATGATGAAATAGTGGTTACTGTTATTGCTACTGGATTTAAACCAGTTGCAAAAAAGGAAGTATATGCAGCGACAATTATAAAAAAAACAGATACTGAAGATACATTGAGTCATAAAAAAGAATTTGATGAAGAGTCAGAGCCAGAATCATTCATAAGACCATTTAGTTCATCAAAGGAATCATATAAAGATGATGTCGAAGAAGAAGATGGCGTCAGTATTTCCAATTCATCTCATTCTGATTATGACGATGAAGAAGACGAAGAAGAGATCGAAGTTGTTTCAGCGATGGATGATGATATTAGCATTCCAAGTTTTTTAAGAAGAAGAAAAAGATAAGGAGCTTCTATTATGAGAGTAAAAATAATCGTAATAATGTTAGTAGCTAACTCCGTTTTTTCATCAGTTAATTTTTCAGATATACCTCTTAATCATTGGGCAAGACCATATGTTGAAGAAGCAACAGCACTAGGAGTCATTAACGGTTATGAAGATAATACATTTAGAGGAAGAAAACCGTTAACTCGCTATGATCTTGCTGTCATCATCGCGAAATATAATCGGTATGTAGAAGATAAGTATAATTTATTGCTTGCTGGAATTGGCGAAACTGTCCCTACAGAACCAAATTATAGGACTGCCCGAACGTCTAATAAAGTTGATTTCTTAGAGGAGTTTGAGGACGAATTATGGAATTTACGTAATGATTTTAAAATAATGGAAAAAAAAGTAAATCAAGCAAGTAATAAAGACAAGTATTCCATTAATTTTTTATTAGACTCCCATGTAGCAATTGATTATAAAAGACCAGATACCTTAGTCTCTACAGGAAAGTTAAAGTTTAAGAAGGATGTTGATAATTTAAATCTCGGAATTAATTTAACTGCAGGAGACTTGAACTCGGATAGTAATTATACCGGTATCGAATTGTTTTTATCTGGTTTTTACACATTTCCGGTGCTTGATACTATTTATTTTGGTTTAGTTAAAGGACCTGGTGAAGTAATCAGTAGTTATGGGGAAGTAATCCCTTTTGCCGGTGACGAATTTTCACTTAAAGCACAAGCTATTCCAATTGAATTTAAATTTCAGCCGGTCAGTACTTCATCAAATGTTTTGGGTTTAACATTTAAAGAATCTTATGCAATATCAAATTTATTAGTTAGTGTATTTTGGAATAAATCATATTTATATAATACAAGAATGACCGATTTAATAAAGGCAAATGGTATGTTAGATAATAAAGATATTTTAGCTTTAAACGTTAATATAATGGATTACAAACTAACAAGTCAATGGGGAATAGGGGTAAATAATAACGCGTCATATCTGCTCCAATTTACTTTTTCTTCGTATCAAGACTCTATTGTTAGTATAAAAAAATATTCATCAAAACCTAATGCATATCAAACGACAATGGGTGACAGTTACAGCGCAATGCATGCTGTTAATATATATAATGAACCAATTCAAAATGGAAGCGATTATATCGGCATTAGCGTGGATAACTTCATGAACATTTTTTATGGCGCAGTCGATATTAATAGGGTTTCAGATACTGTCGCTTATAAGGCTAAAGCAGGTATCAAATTGAAAATTAATGATAATTTAACGGTTGTAAAAGAAGGAAGATACTCTAAAGATGCAGTTAATGGAAGAGACATTGCTGCGTTATTATACTTAAATATTACTTTGTAATCCTTTTTCTTTCGAGTTGTCTGCAGTTTAATTCTATTAGGATGTCTTTTTTTATGGATTGGATAACATCATGAATATGTTTTATGATGGCTAGAATGCTTTTGCTTATAATGCTAATAGCTGGAATTAAATTAAAAAATATATTTAAAAATATTAGCTTTTGACTTTTATTCGTTCGAGCTGTTTAACTGTAATTCTAATCGGATTACCTTTAAGTGGATATTGATCTCTAAAACTCCTCACAAAATGTCGAACTAATTGTTCTTTAAAAATATCTTTGCTACTAACAAAAAGAGAAAATTCAGTCAGATATTCGGGATCCTGTGTCATATATCTTAGTTTAACTCGACCAGATTTAATAAAACTATTTCGACTGCTTTCCGCAAAATGTTTTACAAAATCATTTAGTTCCTTTTTGCTGAATTTTCGAAGTGATTGACTGTATACTTCATTAATCTCGTCAAACAGTGTGTGCAAACGTTTTCTCGTTACTGCTGACGTATATATTAATGGGGCATAATCAATAAACGATAATCGATCATAAACATATTTAGTAAAACTATCTACTGTGTAGGAATCTTTCTTAATCAGATCCCATTTATTGACGACAATGATAATTCGATTATTATGTTCTTCAATAAGTGTTGCTATTTTTTTGTCTTGATCGGTTATCTCCTCTGTTGCATCAATAACCAGCAAGCTAATCTTGCTGTCATGTATTGAACGGATCGTTCGGACATAACTATAGAAATCGATCTGATTTGCTTTTTTTATATTTCTTTTTAACCCGGCTGTATCTACAAATAAAAATGGTTGTTTATTATAGGTGACAATATGGTCTAAGCTGTCTCGAGTTGTACCGGGTACGTCACTAACAAGTGCGATATCTGAACCGGTCAGCGCATTTAATATAGAAGATTTTCCAACATTTGGTTTTCCCACGATTGAGATACTAATCATATCCTGATGGTCGACTTGATTAAACCCCTGTTTAGATGGATCGAGTGATTTAAAAATATCTTCTAAAAGTGTTTCAATCCCTAAGTTTTGAGTTGCACTGATAAAGTAATGTTTCGAAAATCCGATACCAAAAAAAACAGTACTTTCATATTCGAGCGCTTTATAGTCAGATTTATTTATTACCAAAAATACTTTTTTGTCTTGTTGAATTAAGTATCTGGCTATAACTCTATCATAAGGAACTAGTCCTTCCTTTGCATCGACCATAAACAGAATGATATCAGCAGATGGAATTATTTCTTTTACTTTTGCTTCAATGGACTCTTGAAAAATATCGATATTATTATTCTTACTGTTGTCAAAAAAAATACCAGCACTATCAATTAATATATAATTATGATCCTGCCAATTACAGTAAGAAAATATTAAATCTCTTGTTACGCCAGGAAAGTCACATACAATAGACTTTTTCTTTTTGTTTAACCTATTGAAAAAAGTAGACTTTCCGACGTTTGGACGTCCAATAATGAGGACTGTTGGAACAGACATTTTTATAAAAGTTCTTTTTTCGAATCAGCTTCTTCAGGCGCGTCAGTTGTTTCTATTTCAGAAGCACTATTCACTTCCACCGTCTTAGAATCAGAAGTTTCAGGCGCTTCGGTCATTTGCTTTAAGCTCAATCCGATTTTTTGTTGATCTGGATTAATCCGAATGACTTTTACTTCTAATGCTTTACCAACTGATACGACATCTTCAACTTTTTTAACGTGATCATGACTGAGTTCGGAAATATGTATAAGTCCTTCTAATCCCTGATCAAGTTTAAAAAATGCACCAAAAGTGGTGATGCGACTTACTGAACCAGTAACAACCTTTCCAATCGGATACATTTCTTCCACAGTTTCCCATGGATCAGGCGTTAATTGTTTTCTACCTAAGGATATTTTACGGTTCTCTTTATCAACACCGAGAATAAATACTTCAATTGTTTCTCCGACTGTTAAAACGTCTTCGACTTTTTCAATTCTATCCCAAGACAATTCTGATATATGAATAAGTCCTTCTATACCGTCTATATTTACAAATGCACCAAAATCTTTAATGCTAGTAACTTTTCCTTTAAGTACTTGCCCAACTTCAAGTTGATCAAGCTGTTTATCTTCTGTCTTAATTTCAGCTTCGCTTGGTACTTTATTTGATAAAATAATTTTTTTTCTCTTTTTATCAACTTCAATAAAAATAGCTGGTATTTTTTGATTTATAAAATCATTTAATGGAATGTTTTTGCCACGTTTTACAAGAGAGGAGGGTATAAATCCTCTAAGACCCTTATAAGCAACAACGAGCCCACCTTTAACAGTGCTTACAACAGTTG
>MFRH01000058.1:17591-28334 GCA_001783275.1 Candidatus Margulisbacteria bacterium GWF2_35_9 | reverse complement strand
TTCCAGCGTTTAGAAGATTAAGTTGCTCTACAATTGCTAACTGGGCAAAATAGGGAATATCTTTCACTTTTTTATCTACAGCATTTTTTAAATTATTCGCTAAATCTTTCCGTTGTGTTGTTTTTGAAAGTAACTCTATTTCTTGTTTTCCATTGTCTGATAAGGTATAAAACCAATCCAAATCGGATAAGTCTACTTGAATGATGTGGTCTTTTAATATGCTTTCAAACTGTTCTAAAACCTGTTCTGGATTTTGTAATACCTTGAGCAAACAGGCCATTGTATAGTGATACAGATATGTTTGAATTGCATAGTCCGTTAGTGGATTCATTTCTTTTAAGGCATCATATAGGTGCAACATATATTCATCACCAAACACTTTTAACACACATTCCAATAATTTTTCTTTATCTATTTTTGTTTTTACTGGCACATCTGTCAGCATGTTGTAACGATTAAGCACTTTTTGTACTAATGGCTCATTTGCGTTTTTGTCGTCTATTAGATAGCTTATAATATTCTCTTGTTTTTTCTTGATTATTTCCAAATACTCAGTCATCGCCTGCGCAGAGTAGGTATTCATAATAGAATTCTGAATTTGCTTAAGCATTTTTATTTCAAATTGGTTTTCATCTTGATTTTCTTTTTCCTGATAACTAACTATCATCTGATTTAGTTTATACCAGACACTGTGGAGTGTTGTTGCTCTAGGCATTTCGTTTCGATTAATATTAAACTTTGACTCTATAATCTGTGTAAACATCAACTGAAGCAAGCCAGCTTTTCTTCGCCAAAATGCTGCAATACTGTATTGTCGCAAAGGAAAGTCCTTTTCAATACACTTCAATACATCTGCTTCCTCCATAAATGGATTAAATACAATGCTATCTTTATCCTCTAGGTCTGCGTGAATAAGGCCACACTGAACTAAAAATTCTATATCAGTGTCGCTTACATTTAATTCTTTCTTCATATCATCGATTCGTATTTTTTTTGGGGATTTATATATACCTATCATTTGCTCAACAATATTATTTAAAACTGTCGTTTTTATATTAATTGTATAATTACGGTCTTTTTCAAAAAAAGTCTCAGCTACTTGTTTTCTAACATGGTCCTTTTCCTTGTTAAGTTGCTTGTGATAAGACATCTTGCATTCATTTTGATATGTTTTATAGGACTTTGGAAAATAATCCTCAAAATCCCGAACATTTAATTCTTCCGTATTTAATAGTTGAGAAAATTCCGGAAATACATGTGAAAGAAAAAATTGTCTATTTAATGTCACAAACATTGTGTCCATAAAGGCAAGGCTTGCGGGTTCTTCTTTATTTGTGAGAAAACGAATTAAAGATAGGGTATCTTTAACATCCTCGGGAATGGTTTCGTTGGCACTTAATTCGTACAGCTTTTTAATTTTTTCAAACATTGCTTGATTAATCGAAATTTTGCTCATCCGTTTAAATGTTGTAAACTCTGAACTTAATTCTTTTGAAATTGATTTTAACAATTTTGCAGACAATATATTATCCACCAAATTAATTTTTAATTTATTTGTATCAGGATAAAAAGGTATTAATTCATTAGTTTTAAAATCCCTAAATATTTCTTGGAGCTTTGTATTTTTCTTATCAGAATCGTTTATGTGTACATTTGAATCGTAGCTATTTTTAAGTAATCTTTTAATTTGTTCTATGATAATTTCTTTATCACTATTACCGAGCGTTTTTTCCTCTTTTATCATGCGTATTAGACCCAATATTTCATTTAATCCTTTAAAGTACTGGCCCTGTTCATTAGCCATAAGCCCTTCTAAGAATACGCTGATGTCTTCCATAACAAAACGTTCATCTTCTTTTGGCATATACTGGGTTTCACTGTTAATCGTCAAGAGCCATAAGCTACTATTTATGTATCGATCGATGTCTGCGAGTGACGCTGTGTTGTCTTTTTTTAAACTGGCCTGTATCCGATACTCCGCTATTTCTCGTATTTTAGCAAATTTCACAGAACTATTTTCTTCTATAGCAACTACTTTGAAAACCTCAAAGGTATAAGGAGATCTAGTCTCCATGAAAACAGAATCCAATTTATCTATCCATGCAGATAATAAAGGCACATAGTCTTCGCTTTCTAAACAATAATTAAACAGTAATAAACTTACTGTATCATAGTAAATCTTGTATGTTGGTTCTTCCCTAATGAGGCTTTTTGCAAAATTAATGACCAATTCTTTATCTAAATATTTTGTTTCTCTAATAATAAAAGCTGCGGTAGCTTTTGCAATATCTTTGTAAGTTATTACGTCCTCTGGTTTTATACTTGCTACTTTTTTGTTCATAATGATTTTTCTTCCTTTTTGCATTGTGCTTTTTAATATATCGATTAACTTCAGTGATCGTTGCAAAAAATGAATTTTTTTATCGTTCTTTTTTAGACTCAATTAAACGTTTATGATGCTTCAAAGATACTAGATTTACCCAGTTCTGGAGTGATTTTCTTTAAAAACCCTAAATCCTATTTACTATTCAGTAGTCTCTTCTGTTGTTTCACCATACTCAATATGTTCAAGCCATTCTATTGTATGTAGTTGTTCATTAAACTGCACTGCACCAGGGATTTCGTCTACTGGTTCTGCTATTGATAAAAATTGATCCCAATCCTGCTGATTATCTGTCCATTTTATATTCTGGTTACCTTTAAATTCTTCTTTTCTGCTTGAAGTAATTTTATTAAACATCTTGTACCTCCATGAATTTAGACTATTATATTATCGTACCTGTTTTTAATCTGATTCACTTATTTGTCTAAATCTAGTTCCGGCTTGAACTAAGACCATATCTTGACTATGATTGTGTTATGAAAATACTTTTGCTTCAAGCTCCCATAGAGGATTTTTATTTAACTGAAATTCGTTTGTATCCCTTAGGACTACTCTACTTAGCAACAATGCTCCGACGTAATGGCCACGAGGTTAAGATTTTAGACTGTTTGAATCCTCTTAAGAAACAAACCATTCCGTTGCCTAGCCAATTTAATTATCTTAAAAAATATTATAGTGAAAAAGAAATCGGTCCACTAAAGCTCTTTGGAGCCTATTATCGTTTTGGGTTATCCGATGAAGAAATAGTTAGTCATATAAAGGCATTTTCTCCCGATGTTATTGGGATCAGTTGCAATTTTACGGCTTATTTTAATGCTACAACTCAACTAATTCGTAAAATAAAAAAAATATTTCCTGCGATACAGATAGTAATTGGAGGATATCACGCCACTATTTATGAAAAAGAAATTCTTAAGAAACATCTCGAAATTGACGCCATTGTTAAAGGACCCGATGAAAGTGCTTTTTTAGAAGCAATCCATGCAGAACCCCCAACCACCAGTAGTTGTTTCTCAACGCAGTATCCAGATCGAAGCCTTCTAACAGAATCACACTATAAAATGCATAAACAAAATTTTACATTTATCACGGCTACTCGCGGTTGTCCTAAAAATTGTTCGTTTTGTACTGTATCGTCCATGCACGGACGTACTTTTGTTACCCGACCTGTTGAACGCATTATTCACGAAATGCTCGATTGTTATAATAACTATCATATTCGTGTATTTGATTTTGAAGATGATAATCTGAGTTTAAACCGAACATGGTTTAATCAGTTGCTAGAAGAAATTTGCTTAAACTTTCCCAAGAAAGATATTGTGCTATATGCCATGAATGGTATCTCTATTGAAACCCTTTCCAGTGATATTCTTGATAAAATGTGGCGTGCTGGGTTTCGTAATCTCAACATATCCCTTGTAACAGCTGAAGATTCCTATAAAACCAAGCTTGGCAGACCCTTCTTAAATGAACAGTTTAGAGATATTGTTCTGAGTGCCAGGGAAATTGGGTTTAGTATCACTGCCTATTTTATTCTAGGGCTACCCGATCAAACTGAGGAAAACCTAATATCGACGATCGATTATTTAAGGAGTTTCGACATCCTTATATCTCCATCCGTTTTTTATCCACCACCGGGTACTGCAATGTTTCAAGATTTAAGTCAGAATAAGCTCATTAATGAAAATGACTGGGAAATGTTTCGGTCTTCGGTTTTTCCCGTTGAAACAAAGTATCTTAATCGGGATAAGCTCGTTCATTATTTTCAACTTATACGATTGTACAATTTTGAACGCCTAATTAAAGAGCGGTATGGACTGGCCTCCATTGACCTGACTGTTTTAGAAACACTCTCTGCAGCTACCTTGGACTCTATTAATCCAAAAAACTGTACTGAAGAAGAGGTCGGTATTGCTCAACTTAAAGCGTTTTATAAAACTGGAACTGTTTTTCGCGTCTATAAAAAATAGTTTTTCTTGCGAATAAATACCAGCCTATCTATAATGATATTTCAATTTTATAAATAGGATAAAACATTGAATACTAGCCAATCATCACCTTCTATTACGTATCCAACTCACTTTGATGTTATTGTGGTCGGTGCAGGACACGCCGGTTGCGAGGCGGCACTTGCAACTGCTCGATTAGGCAAAACAACGCTACTTCTTACGATCAATCTCGACCGGATTGCTTGGATGCCCTGTAACCCTGCCATCGGTGGTCCAGCAAAAAGCCACCTTGTTCACGAGATTGATGCTCTTGGTGGTCAAATGGCTATTAATACAGATAAAACGTATCTACAAATCAAAATGCTTAATACCTCCAAAGGTCCCGCGGTTCATAGCCTGCGAGCTCAAAGTGACAAATTTTTCTATCATCAGGAAATGAAACATGTTCTGGAAAATCAAGAAAACTTGTTTATTAAAGAAGCAATGGTACGAGAGCTCGTTGTTGATGATAATTCCATAAAAGGAATCATCACCGAAATGGATGTTCATTACGCATCAAGTAAAGTTATTTTATGTACTGGTACGTTTTTAGATGGGAAAATTCATATTGGTATGAAAAGTATGTCAGCCGGTCGTGCGGGCGAATTTCCGTCTATAAACTTGGCTCACAATCTTGAAGAGTTGGGTTTTGATATGATTCGATTAAAAACGGGAACCCCACCCAGACTTGATAAGCGTAGTATTGATTTTAGCGAAGCTTCTCCTCAATATGGCAATGATCAAAAAATTCGATTTTCGTTCACAAATTCTGAAGTGAGTGGAAAAAATTTACCCTGTTACTTAATCCATACAAACCAAGAAACCCATGATATTATTAAACGTAATCTGGATCGGTCTCCACTTTACCAAGGGAAAATTAAGGGTGTAGGCCCACGTTATTGTCCAAGTATTGAAGACAAAGTTGTTCGATTTGCGGATAAAGAGCGTCACCAATCCTTTCTGGAACCAGAGGGAGCATTAACAAACGAAATTTATGCACAGGGATTATCTACCAGTTTGCCTGAAGATGTTCAGCTAAATCTACTTCGAAGTATTGTCGGTCTTGAAAAGGTTGAAGTTATGCGACCCGCCTATGCTGTTGAATACGCGGTTATTCGACCCTATCAATTAAAATATTCCTTGGAAACGAAACTGATAAAAGGACTCTATTCTGCTGGTCAATTAAATGGAACTTCCGGTTATGAAGAAGCTGCTGCACAAGGTTTGCTAGCCGGAATTAATGCCAGCTTGGCTATCGATGCCAAAGACGAACTGATCCTTCCCAGAGAATCTTCTTATATCGGCACACTCATTGATGATTTGATAAATAAAGATATTACCGAGCCTTACAGAATGTTTACGTCCCGTTCGGAATACCGATTGCTTTTGCGACAGGATAACGCAGATTTACGGCTAACATCCATTGGTTTCGAAGTTGGATTAATTTCAGAAGATCGATATAGCGCTTTTATAAAAAAAGAACTTTCCATTGAAAACTGCTTAAATGAACTCCAAGATTTTTTTGTCACTCCATCTAAGGTAAATAACGATATTCTTGCAACATATAACGAGAAAATATCGAAGAAAGAATCGCTATTTAATCTTTTAAAACGCAGCAATATTCATTTTGATGATCTTTTTATTATTTGTCCGTCATTTAAAACAGAGCTTCATTCTGAAATTAAAGAAATTGTTGAAATCCACGCTAAGTATGAGGAATATATTAAGCGCATGCAAAGCAATATAGCGAAGCAACTTGACCTATCACACAAGGTCATCCCCGATTTTTTTAACTATGATCTGCTTAGAGGATTAAAAAAAGAAAGCAAGGAAAAATTAATTAAAATTAAACCAAATAATATTGGACAAGCCTCTCGTATTGATGGTGTCTCTCCAGCAGATATTGCCATTCTTCTGATTGCCCTAAGAAAACTTTAATACTTTTTCTTTTTGACTATCTCATCGATATAACGATCTGTATCCATAAAACTATTTGCAATTGGCCATTTCCATCTTAACCATGAAAAAGGAGTAAATTGAGGAGTTTTATTATAATACCATCTCTTAAACTCCGACTGGACTAGCAGTTTCTTTGAAAGAAATTTAAGCTTATTAATAAAGAATAGTCTCTTTTCTTTACTGCCATTATATTGTTTATAGCTTTTTTTCTTGCTGCACATAAACTGCGTTATAACTTTCCTCATATCCCCATAGTTCATCCTAAGAGATTCTATAATTGGATCGATATATGAGTAATTTCCTAACTCGTTTTCATCAAATTGGTTGGGTGCCAATTCAGCCGATGGCTTTCGATTCACCATCTCATCACTTATGGCAATCTCTCCCTGTTTTTTTAGCCAGCTTAAATACTTTACAACCATGGTTGCAGGAATGGATGCGATAAGCGGTAAACCTAACAAATCGCCACCAATAGTGCCATAACCCATCGCAGCCTCAGAAAAATTGGTTGTGTTAATGACCATTCTCCCCTCATTATTAGCAATTGACCATAATATGGTGGCACGAATCCTTGCTTGCAGGTTCTGGTGAGCTAACTTTTCGCTTGGGAGATTTAGTTCTTTTTTTAAACGATCCACTTCTTCGTCAATTTCGTATTCTCTTATTTCTATTTGTAATTTTTCTGCCAACTCACTGGCTAGTGTTTTGGACTCTATTTGGGAATATTCTCCCATTTTATAAGGCATCATGACTCCTAAAACATTTTCTTTTCCTAGGTGCCGTTTTAATATGCACGCAACAGCCGTTGAATCCTTTCCTCCGGATAAACCTAAAATCGTTTTAACCTGTTTTTCCTGATTAGAATGAATTCTCGCTACAGATTTAGCCCAATGACTATTTTGAACCCATTTTTTCTTTAATTCTAAGTAATCTTTATCAACAGATAAGCCACTTTTTCTAAAATAATCTCTTAAATAAAGCCCCATCATTCCGTCCAATTCTGCCATCCTGTCTTTATTGGGATTCTTTAGTTTTTTCATACTATTAATTTTGGCGGTATTTATCACGAAGTTATCCTCTGAGAACCCTTTCATTTGGTAGACTAGCGCCCCCTTTGAATTTATAACGAAACTCCTTCCACCAAAAACCAGTTCATCTTGAGCACCTGTTATATTAAGAAAAACAACAGGCGTTTTATATTTTTTAGCGATCCGTTTATTCATTGCTATTCGGATATTTTGTTTACCAATGTAATCTGGACTTGCAGAAATATTTATTAAAATATCAGGGGTTCTTTTTTTATCTGCTAATGTTTTAAGTAAATGTTCAATCGGATCGTCTTTGTATAAACGATAATCGCTACTGCTTATACCATATCGGTTATTCCATCCATCCTCACAAATCACAAACCCAACCTTTAAGCCTGCGATGTTGTTTATTTTTATCTGTCCTAGTCCTGCTGATTGAAACCAGCGATCTTCATCAAACTCGCTGTATGTAGGTATACATACTTTGTGTTGAGTATATTCATTTTTTTTCGGTTGATATATTTTTATTGCATTAAATAGGTGTTTAGCGCCTTTATGCCGGGCTTTGTTATAAACTGGCAAGCCGATACAAACGCCTATTTTAATTTGATCTGCACTATGTTTTATTTGTTTCCATGCCCTGTCTGTCCGTTTCATTAAATCATCATTTAAAAATATGTCTTGCGCATAATAACCACTGATTGCTAGTTCTCCAAAAAGAGCCATTTTTGACCCCATTTTTTTAGACTCAGCCAAACACTCTATTATTCGTAGAGCATTATATTCTGGATTCCCAATAACAGGATTAAACTGAACGAGGTTTATCTTTACATTTTTCATTGTTCTTATTATATCACTCGGTTTTCTTTTTCCAACAACTTAACTCAAATGAAACTAAAATATAATGAAATTTTATTGTTTTGTTAACGATATATAAGTGTGGTCAATCATGAGTAAAATCAATAAAGGGCTATATGAATCGTAAAATCGTAAATACTGGACAAGTTGAAAAACCTATTTTATATACAAATGTCAGTAAATTATATAAAAATTTAGATAGAAACGCTAAGTTGTTTTTTGAACCGCTTTTATTTAAACTCCTTTCTCTTATTCCAATGAGAGATTCTTCTTTAAATTTCATGAAAAATATAACAGAGCTTCTTTCAACATTAAACAAAATATCAAATAGCGACACATCCTATTCAAGTAAAATAAGAAGTATTTTTAAGGAGTTTGCCCTAGCCCTTGTTAAATATGGGTTTACTGTAAAATATTACATTCAAAAAATAGATACTTCCTTGTCTTACGAAGAAGTGGCTTTACCCGCTTTCAATGCTATTGAAAAAAAATATTATCTTGAATCAAATTCTATTCACCAATTTTTATTATCAAATAATTTCATCATAAATAAAAACAACTTATTTTATCTGCCAGAAAAAACAACTATAAGCTCTATCCTTAGTACGATAACCCCTAATAGTCTTTTATATAAAGTCAGAACGGATATTGAAAATGCCCTCCTTCTTGCTTTGCCGTTTTTTAACTCACCCGTAAACACGTTTGGCATGTATTCTACTATAGACAATTCAGTTATTTTTAAATCCGAATTTCCCTCTTCTTTTAACCAAAGAGACCCCCTAACTGGGTTAAATATTTTAGTTTATTTGGCTATAGGGGAAGCGTTTACCGAACTATTACTGGATCCCAACCTTATTTATCTTAAGGTTGAAGGCACCAAAAATAGATTACACAAACCAACCGGAACAACAAAAGCTCCAGACTTTTTTGCTCTTGCAATTCAAGGTAAGTTTAATAATTTTTTTATAACAATTACACCTGATGTAACAAGCATTATGACACGCTCTCTTTTTAAACACCCCTTTATTATTGGAAACCTGGGAGAGTCTCTTAGTTTTATTATTAATAACATCGACTATCAAGCTAAAATACGAGAAGATGCTTTGCTGTTAGCACAATCGAACACTCAGCTTGAGAGGCAATCTAATCGTGACGGCTTAACAGGTCTTCTTAACAGGCGTGGTATTTTTAGTCGATACTCTCAAGCGTTAGTTCCTGAGTTAATCAGAAAAGAGGGAAATATTAACTCACAAATATCGATTGCTATGATGGATATTGATAAATTTAAACGCGTTAATGAAGTATTTGACCATATCATGGGAGACGCTATTTTAAAATTTTTATCAGGACAGATGACTCGCTTTTTTAGAGTTACCGATATGGTCGGACGATATGGTGGAGAAGAATTTCTTTGTATCATCCCCCTAGATTCTGCCAGTGCTACTGACACAAAAACTGATAGGCTCGACGAGTTTCGCGATTTTTTCTCAAAGCAAGTCTATTCTCAAGAGATTCCTTTGTATGAAAAAAACCCAGATATACTCAGCTTACTAAAAATATGCACAAACCTACTATTCTACGAGCTAGACGAAAATAAAACTCCTTTATACGCTATTACACCAGAATTTTTAAACGACAAACTCACTGAGTATAAAATACTATTCCAGTCTGATGACCCTTCTTTTAATGACTTTCTTCAGGAAATAATCCATACCATCATTGAGATTGCAAACATCTCGATCGGCCAAAAGAAGCTTGAGTTACCCAAGATAATATCGATGGTAGCGTCTGTTCTGGACAACCTTGACACCCCAAAGCGTAACATCACACTAAACCTATGCATTACTCTCAGCATTGGAGTTTCAACTCTCGCCAACACGTATACTCGCGATATCTCAAGAACAAACATCAAATCATTAAAGCACAGCTTATCTCAAGTTATAGACGCTGAATTTTTAAACACACTTTACGAAAATGAATTAATCTATCTAAAAACATTAACCAATGCCTTTACCGTAGCCGACAGCAACCTTAAAGAAGCAAAAACCCGTGGACGAAATACGGTTGTTAGAAACTAATTGTTTCACGTGAAACAATTAGTTTCTAACAATTGCTAAACCTGTTTATTATACGAGTTTTTTAAAATAACAACTCCGGATCGAACAACTCTTCACGAAAAAAGTTTCACGTGAAACTTTTCTACATCAATCATAATATTTGGATGCTTCTTTTTGATTAATGCCCTTATTTTTTCACATTTTTGTATGTTATAATGTTTCACGTGAAACATACTAATAACACTAACAATCTTTCGGTTTTGACTGATTTTCTCTATCAGACAAATCAATCATTTAACCTTACTAGCATTAGAAGTCTGGAGGATATTAAGATTAAACATATTGACGACAGTATGCAAATATCAGCCTATATACAAAACATCCACTCTGACAGTAAGACTATTTTGGATATGGGTACCGGAGCTGGTTTTCCAGGATTGGTTATTGCATCAGAAACCCCAAACAAAAGT
>MFRH01000058.1:0-17532 GCA_001783275.1 Candidatus Margulisbacteria bacterium GWF2_35_9 | reverse complement strand
TGTAGCCCTACTAAATCTTGAAAATGCATTTCCCGTTCATTCTCGTATAGAGGATTATGCTAAAACCATGCCTCTTTTTTTTGATGTAATCGTAGCCAGATCGCTTGCATATCTTGATACTCTTCTTGAATATTCCACTCCTTTATTAAAGATTGGAGGGCATATGCTTGCGATGAAAAGCAAAGATTTAGACGAAGAGCTTGCCTCCATTCAGCCTGTCATCGAACCATTGGGATTCTCATCTCCAACTGTTTTTAATTATTCATTAAACGGTTCTGATCGACAGATTGTCTCTTTTAAGAAAATAAAAAACCATGAGATGAAGTTACCTAGACGAGCAGGCATGGCTGATAAAAAACCATTAAGGAGGTTATTATGTGTGTAATTTACAGTATTGTTAATCAAAAAGGTGGTGTTGGTAAAACGACGACAGCAGTAAGCGTTGCCTCTATACTGGGTAAAAACGGCAAACGAACGTTGCTTATTGATTTTGATCCTCAGTCAAATGCTACTAGTGGACTCGGATTATATGAAGATAACTATACGTATACTGTTTATGATGCTTTATTAAAAAATGTTGATGTTAAAAAAGCGGTATATCCTACAGCTATAAACAAGTTATTTATTATCCCTTCATCTAAAGATCTGTCTGGTGCCGAAATTGAATTAGTTTCAGAATTTAATCGTGAACGGTTCCTTCAAAACTGTCTCAAACCTATTTTAAATGATTTTGACTATATCATTATAGACTGTCCACCATCTTTGGGACTATTAACAATCAATGCACTGACCGCCAGCCACTTTGTGCTTATTCCTGTTCAGTCTGAATACTATGCTCTTGAAGGATTAGCTCGTTTAACAAGCACAATTGAAATGATAAAAAAAGCGCTAAACCCTACCCTAGCAATTAAAGGAATACTAATGACCATGTTTGATAAACGAGTGGCGTTAAGCAAACAAGTAGAGGATGAGGCCCGTAATTTTTTTACTGACCAAGTATTTAAAACCATGATTCCAAGAAATGTTAGGCTAAGTGAAGCACCTAGTTTTGGTGAACCCATCATTCTTTATGATAAAAAATCTAAGGGAGCAAAAGCCTATAAAAGTTTAGTAAAGGAGATTTTTTATGAGTAAAAAATTGGGTAGAGGACTATCAGCACTTATTCCAGATTATTCATCTGTAAAAGTAGAGGAAAACGATCATACATTTTTGAAAGACGTTGATATTAATTATATTTCAAAAAACAAATACCAACCACGTTTATCTTTTTCTAATGAAACAATAAACGAACTAGCCGAATCTATTAATCAAAATGGCCTCATTCAACCAATTGTTGTCCGCTTTATTAGTCACAATAATTATGAGTTAATTTCCGGTGAACGACGTTTACGTGCGGTTGAGTCGCTCGGGCATAAAACAATTCCAGCCTTAATTAACAAAGATGTCAGCGATAAAGCAAGCATGGTAATGTCTCTTATTGAAAACATTCAGCGTGAGGATATTAATCCTTTGGAACAAGCCATTGCATATACTCAGATTATTAACGAACATCAATTTACACAAAAAGAACTTTCAGAATTGGTCGGAAAAAATCGTTCGTCCATTGCAAATGTTTTAAGGCTCCTAGATTTGAATCAAGAGTGCAAGGATGCTTTGTTGTCAGGTACTATTTCTGAAGGACATGCCCGAGCTCTTCTTCATTTCAAGGATTCTTCAACACAAAGCTCTTTTTTACATCAAATTATAAAAAATAATTTAACGGTTAGAGAAGCTGAACAATTGAGCAATACAAGCAAATCTATTAAAAACAAAATGCTTTCTCATGCTCTTTCTGGAAGCAAATACATGGCTAAGTATTCATTTGATGGAAAAAAGGGGAAGTTCGTCATAAATGTTTCCTCTGAGAATGAATTTAATGCCATTAAAGAGTTTCTTTTGAATGCTTAAGATTGGTTCCGTCTGTTTTTCAAATCCTCTTATTAGTGCACCGTTAGCTGGTATATCAGACTTTCCATTTAGAGAACTTGCTCGGTATTTTGGTGTTAGTTTAACTTATTCAGAAATGATCTCTTCTGCTGGGATTTGTGCTGAAAATGATAAAAGTAAAAATTTTACTTTTGTTAAAGGTGAACATCCTATTTCAGCACAAATATTTGGAAGGGACCCAGATATGATTGCATATGCTGCTCAATATTTTGAGGATCAGGGTGCAGATATAATTGACATCAATTTTGGTTGCCCTGTTAAAAAAGTAAGCAAGCAAGGTTCTGGTTCTGCGCTTCAAAGAGACATCAATCGATCCAAGGAAGT
This sequence comes from Candidatus Margulisbacteria bacterium GWF2_35_9, assembly GCA_001783275.1. Lineage (GTDB taxonomy): Bacteria > Margulisbacteria > Riflemargulisbacteria > GWF2-35-9 > GWF2-35-9 > GWF2-35-9. Next base: position 15,221 of record MFRH01000058.1, on the reverse strand, counting down.
AATCACCACTGTTCGAAAAGCAATTTCTATTCCTCTCACAATTAAGTGTCGTCTTGGCTGGAATCCTGCTGAAGAAAACTATCTAGAAATGGCAAGAATTGCAGAAGGAGAAGGAGTTGATGCGTTTTGTCTTCATCCACGTTACGCCGTTCAAATGTTTAAGGGTGTTTCATATTGGTCAAAGTTTCATGATTTAAAACCCATACTCTCTATTCCTATCATCGGCTCAGGCGACATTAAAACGAGTGAAGAGATCAGTTTCCATTTAAACGAATATCCTGTTGACTTTATTATGCTAGGACGAGGTCTTATGAGTAATCCTTGGATCATTAGTGATTATTTAAAAAAAGAGCACCCTCCCCTACTTGAAACTATTTTAATGCATTATGATTTAATGCTTCAATATTTTGATAATGAATTGTTAGTTTCAACTCGTTTTAGAAAATTTATTGGTAAATATGTTAAAGGTCTTTCTAATGCGAGTGAGCTTCGAGTTTTAGGAAATGAATTAACGTGTCGAGACGACTTATTGGAGCTTTTCGCAAAAATTAATGTTTAATATTGTCTTATATGAACCCGAAATCCCTCCAAACACAGGAAATATTGCACGTTTATGTCTTGCAACAAACTCAACATTACATTTAGTTAAGCCTATTGGTTTTAGTCTTGATGACAAGCACTTAAAACGAGCAGGTCTTGATTATTGGGAACATGTCGATATTAAAACTTATGATTCTTTTGATATGCTCTATTCCAAAAACTCAAGTTCACGTTTTTATTATCTCACTACAAAAACAAATAGACCCTACACGGATGTTAAGTTTACTGCTGGGGATTATCTTGTATTTGGACCAGAATCCAGAGGACTGCCTGAAAAATATGTTCGAAGTGATCAGGCAATTACAATCCCTATGTTCTCTGACAAGGTTCGTAGCATCAATCTTGCAACTGCTGTAAGCATTGTTCTATATGAGGGAATTCGTCAAATTACATAGCTTGGTTTGTCTATTAAAATCCTGCTGATTTTCGAGTTAATCCTGCTATAAACTTTCGTGAAAATAAACGAGGTAAAAATGCTAGCAACTTGTTTTTAAAACCTGGAACTATAATCGTTTTTCCTTTTAATAATTGCCTATATGAATATTCTACAACATCATTAATGCTCATAAAATGATGTTGGTTTAGTTTGTTTTCATACTGTGCTCGTTTACCAAAATTTGTTCCACTAGTTGGCCCTGGGCACAAACAAGAGACTGTTATTCCTTTATCCGCAAGCTCGTTTGCAAGAGCAATTGAAAAACTAAGAACATAGGCTTTGCTTGCAAAATACGTATTCATAAAAGGTCCGCTATAAAATGCACTTATTGAGGAAACATTCAGTATTCTACCTTTTTTTCTTTCTATCATTTGCTTGGAAATATACTTTGAGAGCATTGTAAGAGTTGAAATATTAACCATTAATAGTTTTTTATCTATATCTGTGTCCGTATCAGGGAAAAAACCATAATTACCTAAACCAGCATTATTAATAAGTATATCAATATTAATACTTTTTTTTCTTAATTTTTTTACTATTCTATCTGCAGCATCTTCTTCAGATAGATCTTGTACAATTATATGTACCTCTGTGTACTGAATTAACTTATGTTTAAGCTCTTTAAGCTTTTTTTTGTTTCTTGCAACCAGAACCAGTTTGTATTTTTCTCTTGCAAATATTTTAACAAAACCATACCCTATTCCGCTTGTTGCACCTGTTATTAAAACTGTTTCTTTCATTTGCTATACATTACATTCTTTTTAATATTTAATCAAATTTTGTTTCTTTAAATCTTTTTTGCAATATTTTGAAGTTTCACTCGATATATATTTATATAGTTTAATCGGAGGCACTAATGCAATTAAAAATAATCAGTCAAAAACCGCTAACTGGAGCTAAAGCAAAAGAACAGTTTAATCTTTATTTAAACTTTGCTGAAAAAAACAAGGCTACCGCTATCAAATGGCTGAATACTTTTATAAACTCTAATGTCAATAAACCACTTCAACTTTTAACTATAGCCATTAACCCTAAACTACCCGAAACCCTTCGTTTACTTGCTATTGATAAATTACAGCCATTTCTTTTAAATCCTGAAATGAACGAGTTTGCTAATTTTGCGCTTATTCAAATTATTGATAATTTTAATATGCTTGACTTTGAAAACTGGAAAAAACTTACATTGAGTCTATCTTATGAAATAATACCTGAAAGCCACTGGGGACGAAAACAATTTTTAGATAACTCAAAAAAAAGTTTGCTTGCAAAAAGCGCTGTAGTTAATTCCGTATGTTGGTTACTCGGTAGTTTGGTAAGGGGTAATCCTTCTAACCAAATACAGTCCGTACATAATTTTGTAAATAGCATCAACAGCATAGAACATGCTTTTGTTATTAATTCACTATTTGACGGTCTTTATGAAAAAATGAAAGATACTCCAACTGGTACTGTTGAAAAACCTTTAAAAATCCTTCTTTCTCGATTAATAAAAACTCAAATACTAAACAATGATCGTCTAGTTCGTGTTTTGATTGATAATAGAGATGATTTTTATAACCCAGCAGATAAAATAAAAGACAAGGTCTTTAATGATATTAAAAGCTCTATTCTATCTAATTATTTTTCTATGGGTTTTGCAACCGCTTTATTTAACTCTATTCTGTCTGAACTTCAGGCTAGAAATGGACAAGCACGTTTAGAAAAGATAAATGATCTTGTGTTGTTGTTAATAACTTCAAGGTTTTTAACTGCTGAAAGTTTATCTATCATTCACAATAACGCTGATGGCTTTTTTTCTAGCGAAATTGTAGAAGAAGCTTCTCAAAGACTTAATCATTAAGTTTCTAATAAAATATTGAGATTTTTTCAAATATTGTTCGATATATTAGTAATACTAACGAAAAGGAGTCCGTTATGAGTTTATCTTTATCTAGTGTAAATAATGCCATTTCAAAAAAACTTAATCTTGGTCCGAAAGACATTTATAAACTATCGTTGTCATATGCTGATCAACCTTTTTTAACTCAAACACCTGAAAAACTATTTATGTTTCAAGAATTGGTTAACCAAAAAGTGGATAGTCAAAAACTTCTTTATGCTATTGGATTAGCCCCAAATCAAGCCATGTCAGATGCCGTTAAACAGTTTGTTGCTGGTTTAAGCGGAACTAATGTTCGAACATTAGTTTAAAAACCTCTCTTAGTAAAGCTTTGCTTTTTTCATATATTCCTATGTGACTGGATTCTCTCGGTCCCGCTATATTTAATGTTTCTGGTTGTACAATTTCGAGCCACTTTTTTATTTGTTTTGTTGGATTCGGTTTTTCTTTTCTTAAATTGATACACAAATATGGCTTATTATTCTTAATCGCAAAATCTTTAGTAAGAAGAGTTCCCCCAAAAAGCAAACCGGCATACAAAATAAGTGTTGCGTCAGATTCAACAACATTTAGTTCAGTTCGTATTTTGTAATCTGTTTCATTTAACTCGATTAAGTTATTATATTTTTCAGAAAGGCGACCATCTTCTGCTTTTCTTCCCTGTGGAATATAACCACCATATGTCATACCACATTCCATTGCCATATCTAACGCTGCTCGATCCACTCCTGTTTGTCCGCCTGATATTATTTTCATATAGATATTATACCTCTCAAAAACTTCTCCCCATACCCCTCTCTTTTATTAACAGATGGGCGCGAATCAAGCAATTGGGGCTAAATATTTCATTTACAATTATCTTAATAAAACTGTACAATATGTTTGCAATGAAAAACACTGAAATACTTACAATTGCTGGCAAAGAGTTTCATTCCAGACTCTTTACCGGAACAGGTAAATTTGCTTCTCCCAAACTTATGAAAGATGCATTAACCGCTTCCGGCACAGAAATGGTTACTGTGGCCCTTAGACGTGTTGATTTAAAAAATCCAGAGGATCATATTTTGAATCATCTGGACCGAACGTTATTTCATTTATTACCCAACACATCAGGTGCAGCAAATGCAGAGGAAGCTGTTCGCTTGGCTCGTTTATCACTCGCTTCTAGTTTATCAAATTGGATCAAACTTGAAGTAACTCCCGAACCGCGATATTTATTGCCAGACGGTGAGGAAACATTAAAAGCAGCTAAAATTCTTATAAAAGAAGGGTTTATTGTTTTGCCTTATATACAAGCTGACCCCCTTTTAGCAAGAAAACTAGAAGATATTGGTACTGCAACAGTTATGCCGCTTGCCTCCCCTATCGGTTCAAATAAAGGGATTAAAAATATCGATTTAATAAAAATTATTATAGAACAAGCAAATATTCCCGTTGTTATTGATGCGGGTCTAGGAAAACCATCCGATGCTGCTTATGCCATGGAACTCGGTGCAGATGCTGTGCTTGTTAATACTGCTATTGCAACCGCTTCTAATCCGAAAAACATGGGCGAAGCATTTAAGTTAGCAACCATTGCAGGTAGAATCGCTTATCTTTCTGGATTATCTAATACTTCTGATATCGCAAACGCTTCTAGTCCTTTGGATTGGTTAAGCTAAATGTCTTTTTTTGATTTCTTCTCCTCTTTAGATCAAAAAGAAATTGTTGACCGTGTATATGCAAAATATGACCAAACCTATCTTTTAACATTAATTAATAAAGAGTCCCTTCACTATTATGATTTTTTGGCTCTTCTTTCTCCAAGCGCTGAATCCGTTCTCAATGAAATGGCTATTAAAAGCCAGTTTATTACAAAAAAGTTTTTTGGCAACACAATGCTACTTTATGTTCCGCTTTATCTTTCTAATGAATGTTCAAATGCGTGTTTATATTGTGGTTTTAACAAAAATGCAAACATAATCCGTAGAACATTATCCCTTAAAGAAATTGAACAAGAAATCCTCTTTCTTAAGGAAAAAGGATTTGATCATATCTTGCTACTCACTGGCGAATATCCATCAGTTGCAGGGATTGATTATTTAGAAGAAGCGATTTCCCTTACAAAAAAGTATTTTTCTTCTATATCTTTGGAAGTATTTCCAAGTACTGAGGCAAAATATAAACAACTTGTAGACGCAGGAGCAACTGGATTGACTTTGTATCAAGAAACTTATCATTTACCTACGTATAAACTCGTTCATTTGAGTGGTCCAAAAACAAATTTTGCATTTCGTTTAAATGCACCTGAAGAAGCCTTAGCTGCCGGTTTTAGAAAAGTTGGTCTTGGTGCTTTACTTGGTCTTACAGATTGGCGTTTCGATTCTGCTTTTGTGGGATCACACGCAAAATATCTTATGAATAAATTTTGGAAAAGTGATGTGTCTATCTCTTTTCCTAGGCTTCGTCATACGCCATCTTCTTTACCACTTATTTTTACTGTAAGTGATAAAAATCTTGTTCAAATGATTCTTGCGTTTAGATTATTTCTTCCTTCTTCTGCCTTAACTCTTTCAACTAGAGAATCAGCAGAGCTACGAGATAATTTAATGGGTTTATGTATTACACAAATGAGTGCTGAATCTAAAACAAATCCTGGTGGCTATACATCCAATCTTTCAACCGAACAATTTTCAACGGATGATAATCGTTCGCTAAAAAAGATAATAAGTTGTCTAAATAAAAAAGGGTTAGACCCTATTTTAAAGGATTGGTCTAATCATTTTCAAGGATTTAACCAAGAACCCGCATAACACAATATTTGTGTTATAAAAAAATATTTGTGTTACATTGAAAAAACTCGTTAAAACAAGGCCTCTGATATATATTGAACTTTACTAATTTCTTTGTTATATTAGTTATCAACAAGCAGTTATCCACAATAAGAAGTTGAAAAAACACATGTTAACAAAACAACAAAGTATAATCGAAATATGGCAAAAAGTTGATTCCTATTTATGTGATAAATTGGGCAGAGTTTCTTATTCAACTTTTAATAAAGCCGTCAAACCAATATCATTTTTAAATAATACTTTAATCCTTGGTGTTCCAAATAATTTTATGCGTAAGTGGGTTATGGATAAGTGTGAATTTTATATAAAAAAAGCAGTAAAAACCGCTTTTGATTTAGATATTATTATTGAGATTAATATGAGTGATCATTTAGATGCTCCCTTATCCGAAGTCGAGAATGAAGATACTGATGATTCCATAGAGTCTTTTTCTGAATCAGAAAAAAGAGAATCCCATAACTATTTTAAATATAGCATTAAGAGTATTGAACGAACCGAAAGAAATCCGATTAATCCAAAATATTCTTTTGATAATTTTGTTGTCGGTCAAAGTAATCGTTTTCCTCATGCTGCAGCTATAGCGGTCTCAAAAGCACCTGGCAAGGCCTATAATCCTCTTTTCCTTTACGGTGGGGTTGGTCTTGGTAAAACTCATTTAATGCACGCTATCGGTAATAAAATAAGAGAAAATCATAAAAATTTGAATGTTATTTATATTACAGCTGAAGATTTTACTAATGATTTAATTAGTTCTCTCCAAAGTGGGAAAATTATGAGTTTCCGCGATAAATATAGAACTGTTGATGTTATTTTAATTGATGATATTCAATTTATTGCCGGTAAAGAAAAAACCGAAGAAGAGTTTTTTCATACTTTTAATTATTTATATCAATTTAATAAACAAATTGTTTTAACTTCTGATCGTTTACCAAAAGATATTCCCTCTATTGAGGACAGACTTAGATCTCGTTTTGAATGGGGTCTTTCAGCTGATATACAATCGCCTGATTTAGAAACACGCATTGCTATCCTTTACAAAAAACTTGAACCTGAGTTCTTAGCTATGCCTAAAGACGTTATTTATTATATAGCCAGCCAAATTCCTGAAAATGTTAGAGAATTAGAGGGTGCCTTAATAAAAATAATTGCTTATGCCTCATTAGTTAATCAACAAATTACAATTAATTTAGCAAAAGATGTTATTAAAGATATTATTAAAGACTCTAAAAAGAAACCTATTTCGATGTCTAAAATAAAAAAATCTGTTGCTGATTATTATGATATCGATTTAGAAAGTTTATCAGCAAAAATAAGAACAAGAGAAATTGCACACGCAAGACAAGTTGCTATGTTTTTATCAAGAGAATTAACAAACTTTTCTCTTCCTAAAATAGGTGAAAGTTTTGGTAAAAGAGATCACACTACTGTTATGCATGCATGTGATAAAATTAGAACTGAATTAAAGAAAAATCATGATTTAAAAAGTGCTTTAAATCAAATAAAACTTGGATTAAGCGATTAATTTTTTATGTATAACCTGTTAATAACTAATTTAAAATCAATGGATAATTTTGTGGATAAGTATTGGATAATTTCTTTTTCAGGTCAGTTACTATAAAATTATGTATAAGTATTTAATATTATTGGAATATTTTGTGGATGTTTTTTATTGATTAGAATCATATAAATTATACTTGTATTACTTATTAACAAGTATGATGATGAATAGGTATATTTATATAAATAAGAAATACTATTAATATAAAAGAAAAAAGTAATTAAAAATGGAGGCTTAAAAATGGATGTAATTTGCAAAAAAGATGATCTACTAAAAATATTATCAATAAGTATTAATGCGGTTAGTGAAAGAACCACAATTGAAGCATTAAAATGTTTTAAATTAGAGGCAATTGATAATAAATTATTTATTACATCCAATAATTTAGAAACAAATATTATTGGCAGTTTAAATGCAAAAGTAAATAATAATGGAAAAACACTCGTACATGCAAAAACATTTTTAAATATAGTAAGTAAATTACCAAAAGGAGATGTTTCTCTTTATTTAAGTGATAATAATTCAATACTCATTACTTCTGGAAATTCAACTTTTAATATATTTATATCAAATATCGATGAATTCCCAGAGGATATGACTTTAAATAATAGTAGAGAAGTCGTAATAAATCGTAATATTTTTAAAGATATGATGAAAAGAGTATCTTTTTCAGCATCAGATGAGGAAGAAAAAGTAATACTTAATGGTGTATTATTTAATTTAAACAAAGAAAAAAATAAACTTATTTTTGTTGCTGCAGATGGATATCGATTAGCAAAAGATGAAATAAAATTTAAAACAGATGAAGATATAAATACAATTATTCCAATTAAAACAATAAAAGAAGTTGGAAATATAACAACCGTAATTGAAAAAGATGAAATAATAATAAAAATAGATGATGATAAAGTTTTGTTTTTATTAGATGAAATTAGTTTATATTCAAGAGTTATAAATGGTAAATTTCCTGATTATAATCTACTACTTCCAAAAGAAGTTAATTTAAGTATTAATATAAACAGAAAAGAATTTTTAGATGCCTGTGAACGTATTAATATTATTGCACAACGTAATTCTTTTATGGTTAAAATAGAATTAATAGAAAGTTATTTAGTAATAAGTTCAGTTACACCAGATTTTGGTGATGGTAGTGAAAAAATTAAAGTAGTGTCAGAAGGAGAAGACATTAATGTAGTTTTTAATGTACGTTTAATGATGGATGTATTAAAAAATATAGAATCAGAACAAATACGAATAGAAATAATAAATGACGAAAAACCAATATCAATTAAAGAGGAAAATAATAGCGATTATATTTATATAATGATGCCAATAAAGGTTAAAAGAGATAAGTAAATGAATGCTAGTTAATAGTATAGAGCTTATAAATTTTAGAAATTATTCATCTAGAAAATTTCAGTTTAATAATAATCTTAATTTAATAATTGGGAATAATGGTCAAGGTAAAAGCAATTTAATTGAAGCTATCCAATTTTTATCGATATCAAAATCAATAAAAACAAATATTTCATTAGAACTTATTAAAAGTGGTTGTATAGAATCATCAATAATAGCCGAAATTACAGATGATGATTCTTTTAAAAACAGTATTCACATTAAATTTAATAATAGAGGCAAACAGATTATACTTAATAATAAATTATTAATAAAAAGCAGTGATTTATTAAAAACCTTTAATACGGTTTATATATCCGAAGAAGATATAAATATAGTCAGTGGTTCCCCAGTGGAAAGAAGGCGATTTTTAGATGGGTTTTTAACTAAAACAGATTTTGAATATATGGATAATTTAAAACAATTTAAACAGATAATAAAACAAAAAAGCAAATTACTAAAAGAAGAAAAAATTAATAGAGATATTTTAGTGTTATATAACACTAAATTAATAGGGATTAATAAAATAATTATAAAAAAAAGAAGAAAATTTCTAGAGTATGTTAAAGAAAACATACAGAACTATCTTGAAAATAAATTCCATCATATAAAAAACAAAAAAGTCGAAATAATATATACAAACACACTAAATAATGAAAATGATGAGAAAGAAATGGTAAATAAAGAAATTAAATATAGAGAGTGTTTGTATGGTGCTCATCGAGATGATTTTTCTATTAATTTTCAAGAAAAAAACGTTAAAAAATACATGTCACTTGGACAAAAAAGATTAATATCATTTATCTTAAAGTTAAGCGAGAAAGATTATTTAATAAAATATAAAAAAATCAACCCAGTTATTCTTGTTGATGATGCTTTTAATGGTTTAGATGATCAGACAATAAAAATTACAGAAGAATTATTACAGGATTCATTGCAAAAAATAGTAACAACCACAAATAAAAATAAATTATTTTCAAATATTAATAGCGAAATAAATGAGATAGAAATAAAAGAAAATGCAACAATTTAAAGATATAGTTAATAATTTTAAGAATAAACGTATTAAAGATAATTTCTTAATAAATGATATTTATAAAAAAGTAGTAAATGAACAAATATTATCGAAAACCGTTTCTATAAATTATAAAAACAAAGAGTTATTTCTTGAAATATCCGATAATGCATGGGCAAATGAAATTTTAAACCTTAAAACAACTTTATTAAAAAAAATGAAGGAACATTTTAGTGATATAAAAAACATCAAAATAAGAGTAAATTTAAATTCAAAAAAAGAAGAGAAACCAAACAATCAAGAAAATACAATTGGTTGTGGATTATGTGGATCCAAATTATTAACTAAAGGGAGTTTATATTGTGTTGTGTGTGAAAATATTAAAGAAAACGAAAAAAGATATCAAGTTTTTAAAATAATTAAAGAAACACCTTGGATATCTTATAATGATCTTGAAATAAAAGATCAAAAATCATTTACAGAGCAGGATTTTTATAGAGAAAAGAAGTTTCAAATTAGAAAAATCTATGATACTATTAATCAAGCATATATAAACTTAAAATGTAATAATTCAAATGCAGATTTAAATTATTTTAAAGAGAAAATTGAAGAATTAGTAATTTTAAAATTAAATCTTCAGCCAGAAAGGCTAAAAGAGACGATTATTGAGCAAAATATATCACTCAAGTGGTATAAATTATATAAAACAAACGATCGTTAAAAAGAAGGAGATAATTAAATGGTAGAACACTCGTATGGTGCGTCTGATATTAAGATACTTGAAGGATTGGAAGCAGTACGTAAACGACCAGCGATGTACATTGGTTCAACAAGTATATCAGGATTACATCACTTGGTTTATGAAGTACTAGATAATAGTATTGACGAGGCTTTGGCAGGACATTGTAATGAAGTTAATGTTATTTTTGGTAAAGATGGATCGGTTAAAGTTATCGATAACGGTAGAGGAATTCCAATTGGAATTCTTGAGGAAAAAGGTGTAAGTGCAGTTGAAGTTGTTTTAACTGTGTTACATGCTGGTGGTAAATTTGAAGGAAAAGGATATAAAGTATCCGGTGGGTTACATGGAGTTGGCGTATCATGCGTTAATGCTCTATCCAGAGTACTAGAAGTAGAAGTTTTTCGAGAAAATAAACGATATACTCAAACATTTAAAAAAGGAATACCAACAGCTCCAGGAATAACAGAAGATGTAGAAGGAGATCGTACTGGTACGATTATTACTTTTTATCCGGATGAAACTATTTTTGAAGAAATAGTTTTTGAGTATCAAGTTATTTCATCAAGATGTAAAGAATTAGCGTATTTAAATAAAGGATTACGGATTACTTTATTTGATGCCAGAGAAGAAGAAGAAGTAAAAGATGATTTTAAATTTGACGGTGGAATTATTGAATATATAAAAGCAATCGATGTAAATAAAGAACCATTGCTTAAAGAACCATTTTATATTCAAAAAGAAAAAGATAACATCGACGTTGAAGTTGCAATTCAATACAGCAAAAACTACTATGATGAACATGTTATTTCCTTTGTAAACAATATACGAACACGAGAGGGTGGAACCCACTTATCTGGTTTTCGAACTGCATTAACCAGATCAATAAATTCCTTTGCTAAAAAACATAAAATTTTTAAAGGAAATGAAGTTCTTACGGGTAATGATGTAAAAGAAGGGTTAACCGCTATTATTTCAGTAAAAGTACAAGATCCGCAGTTTGAAGGTCAAACAAAAAGCAAGCTAGGTAATAGTGATGTTCGAGGTGTAGTAGATAGTGTTGTTGCAGAAGGTTTAGAGTTAGCTCTTGAACGAGACCCAAATATTGCAAGATCGATCATTCAAAAGGCAGTACTTGCTGCAAATGCACGAGAAGCAGCAAGAAAAGCACAAGATCTTGCCAGAAGAAAAAATGTACTAGAAAGTACAACGTTACCTGGAAAATTATCAGATTGTACTGAAAGTGATCCTTCAAAATCGGAGATATTCATTGTTGAGGGAGATAGTGCGGGCGGCAGTGCTAAGCAGGGTAGAGATAGATACTATCAAGCGATATTGCCATTAAGAGGTAAAATAATTAACGTTGAAAAAGCTCGACTGGATAAACTATTAGCGAATGAAGAAATAAAAGCGTTAATTACAGCTATTGGACCAGATGTTGTAGCAAGAATTGATAAATCGGAAGACCTTGATAGAGAAGAAGTATTAAAGAAGGTCAGATATCATAAAATAGTAATTATGACCGACGCGGATGTTGACGGAGCTCATATTCGAACGCTTTTACTGACATTTTTTTATCGATATGCAAGAGAGCTAGTTGAAGCAGGATTATTATATGCTGCTCAGCCTCCGTTGTATTTGATAAAAAAAGGAAGTACAAAGGAATATATTTACAATGAAGAGCAAAAAAAAGAAGTTTTAAGCCAAATGACCCTTAGTGGTATTCATATAGAAACAAAAGATAACAAAAAAATATTTGAAGGGGCACAAATATTAACTTTTACTGAAAAACTAAAGAAATTTAAAGAAATCTTGTTAGAAGCAGATAAGCATCTTTATAGCAAAGAATTGCTTCTAAAAGTTATTTTTGAAATGGACATTCAAAGATTTATTGAAATAAAAAAATTAGTAAACGAATATAATGAAGAAAAATTAGCTGAAATTGAAAAAGAGGAAGAATTATTTCTTATTAAGTTAATTCAAGAAAAACAACAAAACTTGGATACAATGAGAGAAGTAATGCATTATACGGAAGATATTAAGGAATCCGAAAATGCACCTTATGAACTAACGGTGAATGGAGAAAAAAGCGAGATAGAATCCAATGACATGTTGGTAGAGTATATTGAAAGAGTATCGTCAAAAGGCATTACGCTTCAACGATATAAAGGTTTAGGGGAAATGAATCCAGAACAATTATGGGAAACAACAATGGACCCCATGCAGAGAACGTTGCTTCGAATTAATTTAGATGATGTTGAAGTGGCAGATGAAATATTTACGATCCTGATGGGTAGTGAAGTTGCACCTAGAAAAGAATTTATTGAAGAATATGCAAAAAAAGTAAAATGGCTCGACGTTTAATAACGAGGGTTTAAGGAGAAATAGATGGAAAAACAAGAGGATTTGTTTTCAGGTAACATAAAAAATATCAATATTGAAGATGAAATGAAATCGTCCTATATCGATTATGCTATGAGCGTAATCGTTGGTCGAGCATTACCAGACGTTAGAGATGGATTAAAACCAGTCCATAGAAGAATTCTATATGCAATGTATGAGCAGGGAATTACGCATGATAAATCCTATAAAAAAAGTGCCAGAGTCGTCGGGGAAGTTTTAGGTAAATATCATCCCCATGGAGATACCGCTGTATATGATGCAATGGTGCGTATGGCACAGCCATTTTCTCTGCGATACATGTTGGTTGATGGCCAAGGTAACTTTGGTTCAGTCGATGGTGATAGTGCAGCGGCAATGCGATACACCGAAGCCAGAATGAGTAAAATTGCAGGAGAGATGTTATCCGATATCGATAAAAATACCGTTGAATTTTCTCCAAATTTTGATGAATCATTAAAAGAACCAACTGTTATGCCATCAAAACTACCAAACTTACTTATGAACGGGAGTTCTGGTATTGCTGTTGGTATGGCAACGAATATTCCTCCCCATAATTTAGGAGAAGTAGTCGATGCGATTATTGCATTAATTCATAAACCTGAAATAACAATTCCAGAACTGATGGAACATATAAAAGGGCCAGATTTTCCAACAGCTGCACAAATTTGCGGTCGTGCAGGAATTATTGAAGCATACACAACTGGACGAGGGATTATTAAGCTTCAAGCAAAATACAAAATAGAAGAAGTAAAAGCTAAAAAAAGAAAAGCAATTATTGTTACAGAACTACCATATACAGTTAATAAAGCACAATTAATATTAAAAATTGCAGATTTAGTTAAGAACAAAGATATAAATGGTATTGCGGATTTACGAGATGAGTCTGACCGAAAAGGGATGCGAGTTTATATTGAGCTTAAACGAGAAGCAAATGAGGAAATCGTCATTAATCAGCTAATGAAACACACACAATTACTGATGAGTTATGGTATCAATATGGTTGCATTAGATAATAATCAGCCAAAGGTTATGGATTTAAAAACAATGCTCGTGAAGTTTGTTGAGCATCGATTTATTGTTGTTAAACGCGGTGTTGAGTTTGACCTTAAAAAAGCACAAGCACGGTCTCACATATTAGAAGGACTAAGAATCGCATTACAACATTTAGATGAAGTTATTGAACTTATTAAGAGTAGCGCCAATGGTCTTGAAGCGAAAGAACGACTTATGGCGACGTACAAACTATCTGATATCCAAGCTCAGGCGATATTAGACATGAGACTTCAACGATTAACAGGATTAGAACGTGATAAGATTGAAATAGAATATAATGAATTACAGGAAAAAATAAAAGATATGATCGACATATTATCTAAGAAAGAAAGAATTTTTGATATTATAAAAGGCGATTGTATTGAAATAAAAGAACGATTTGGTGACAAACGACGAACAGAAATTACATCAGCGTTTGAAGATTTTGATATGGAAGATCTTATACAAGAAGAAAAAGTATGTGTGTTTATTACTAAATTCGGGTTTGTAAAACGAGTTTCCCTTGATACTTTCAGAACACAGCTAAGAGGTGGTCGTGGTATTGGTGGAATGGTCACGAGGGAAGGGGATATAATAGAAAAAATATTTACGACCTCAACTCATAGTTATTTAGTTTGTTTTACTAATACGGGTAAAGTATATAAAACAAAAGTGTTCCACATACAAGAAGAGTCCAGATACAGCAAAGGGTCCTCTATTGCTAATATTCTAAATTTAGATGAAAAAGAAAAAGTAACAACGGCTGTTGTTATAGACGATTTCTCAGCAGATAATAATCTCTTTTTTACGACAAAAAAAGGAATTGTAAAACGTGTTCATGTGGATCAGTTCCAAAACATCAGAACCAGTGGTATTAGAGCGATTACCCTTGATGATGGAGATGAATTACGATGGGTTGAGCTAACAAATGGAAAACAAAATGTATTGCTTGTTAGTAAAGAAGGTATGGTTATTCACTTTGCAGAAACAAAGGTTAGAGCAATGGGACGAAATGCACGCGGAGTGAAAGGTATGGAACTAAACCCCGGTGATGAGATTGTAGATAACAGTATCAAAGAAGTCGATCAGGAAAAGGTCTTTTTATTATTATTAGCTGAATCAGGAATTGGAAAGAGAACTCGCTTAGCAGATTATCGCTTACAAAATCGAGCAGGGAAGGGTCTTCGAGGAATGAAGTTGAAAAAGAACGATCTACTTGCCGGTGGAACGATTGTTGATAAAGACGATGAAATACTAATTGTAACTAAAAACGGAACTGTTGTCAGACAACTGGTTGCAAGAATTTCTGTTCAAGGACGTGCAGCAAGAGGGG
>MFRH01000057.1 GCA_001783275.1 Candidatus Margulisbacteria bacterium GWF2_35_9 | reverse complement strand
TTGCTGCAAGGTTTTTATAATATCCGGCTATGTAAGAGGATGCAACTGCACCTGCACCAAAGCCTATTAAAACCATTCCATAATTTGTAGCGTTGTATTTTACGCCGAATAAATCTGCTGTAAATGCAGGGAAGGTACAAAGGAATCCACCATAAGAAAAACCAATAAGTGCAATTAAAACATATATAAAATAACCGGAAACAAGGTTTACACACAGCGAGAACAAAGCGTTTATAATAAGCAGCAGAATTATAGTTCTCTTTCTTCCCAGCTTATCAGAAATAAATCCCCAGAAAAAACGGCCAAATGAATTTGAAAGCGTTATTGCCAAAACACCATAAGTAGCTGTGCTAGCCATGCCTTTAGCAATTGCTATCGGCTTTGCAAAACCAATCATCATCAGTCCGCCCATACATGCAAGCATTAAAGCGATTGTAAGAAAATAGAAATTCTTATTTCTCAAAGCCTGTGAGGGTAAAAAATCATTAGTTACTCTTATATCAGTTGCTTTTGGAACCCAACCTTCAGGAGCAAAACCCGATGGAGGATTTTTAAGGAATAGTCCTCCAAGTGTACATACGACTATAAATATCAAGCTCAAAATCTTAAAGGATGCAAGCTCACCCATTCCGGGTGTTCCATCACCGAGCTTTTTAATAAAAAATTCTACTATTGGAGTAAACACAACTCCGCCAAAGCCGAGAGCAGCAACAATTATTCCTGTAATCAATCCTCTCTTGTCAGGATACCATTTCTGAGCACATGCTATTGTTGTAGAATAAATAAAACCCATTCCGAGTCCGCCCATTACGCCATATGATAACCATAACAGCCAAGAATTATCAGAAGTTGTAAAAGAAGCTAAGAAAAATCCCGCTGCGAGAATAAGTCCACCTATGATTACTGTAAGTCGAACCCCTATCTTGTCCTGAATCTTTCCACCTAAGGTGCTGCCGATACTTAATACGGCAAGAAGCAAGGAAAATGTAAGAGCGGCATTTGCATTGTTACCTTTAAACAAGTGAGCGGCTATACCGTTTTGGAACACACTCCATATGTAGGCTGTTCCAAGGCATAATTGTATTGCTATCGCAGCAATAACGGGAGCAAGGCGTTTGGTCTTCTGTTGATTCATGTCTTTAATAATTCCTTTCTTCGGCGTGTGCCGAAGGAGGGAATTGTGCCGTTGAGGTGAATACAGTATTATATTACCTCATATTGTAAAGGCACAAAACCGTGTCTGAATATCCATTTTTCAGACTTTTCTCCTTTAAATTTTTATAAAAAAGGTTGTGATTTTTCATCACAACCCTTAATACAGTTTTCATATTTAAACCATATTTTGCAGTGATAAAAAGCTTTATCCACAGCTAGAGCTGATAACAATAAAGCTAATTGCTAGTATAATATATGCAAAAATGATTTTCTTCATCAAGTCGTCCTTTTATTAATTTTAAAAATTATAACATAAAGATTTATTAATGTCAATACATAAATTTTTATAGGATTATTTGTAGATTTTTTAGGAAATCTTTCCACCATCTAATTACTATAATTCTTGACAAATCTTTGTAGAATGAATATAATAAATATAGATGTTTGTCAATATAATCGATAAATACCTATATCATAGATGATTATTTATATGTGAGGAGTTTGAAAATGTGAAAAATGCAGATTATGCCTTGATATTCAAGGCTCTTTCCGATAATACAAGATTAAAAATTATTGAAATGTTAAACGAAGAGGAACTATGTGCATGTGATATTTTAAAGAGTTTGAATATAACACAACCTACCCTCTCCTACCACATGAAGATACTTTGTGATTCTGATATTGTGAGTGCAATACGTGATGGTGCATGGATGAACTATAATTTAAATAAAGACAAACTTGCTATTTTAACCGCATTTTTATGTCGATTTAATTTTGTTTCTGAAAATAAAAAAAGCACTCTACAACGAAAAAAATAGTTTTTATTTTTAGCTGCCAATACTAAAATCATTTGTTTAATTAATTGACAAATAATAAAATCTATGTTATTATATTTCTATAAGAATATAATCGAGGTTTTTGAATATGCAATGGTATATTAAATGTTTTAAAAATTATACAAATTTTAATGGAAGAGCTAGACGCAAAGAATATTGGATGTTCATTTTATTCAATATAATATTTTCTATTCTTGCTACGATTCTCGATAGTGTTTTAGATACTCCTGTTATCACCAGAACTTTTTACAGAGAAACGGGTATTATTTACATATTGTATAGCTTTATAATATTCATTCCGAGTCTCGCTGTAACCGTAAGACGACTACATGATATCGGCAAGTCAGGCTGGTGGTATTTTATTATATTTATCCCCCTTGTTGGTGCAATATGGATGTTGATTTTAATGTGTACCGAAGGTCAATGCGGTGATAATTTATACGGCCCCGATCCAAAGAATACTGTAACACTAAATAATAGTTTTATAACAGAATAATTCTATAGCACGAATGTAGCCCATTCGTGCTATTTTTTATATTTATAAAAAATTCAAATTCTAAATATTGACATTTAACGCCTTGACTATTAAATAATTTATATGATAATATATATTCATAACGTATTAAATAGATTATAACGAAAAAGGATAACGCTATGATTATAGGACAGTTTTGTGATGTTTATCCTCCTGAAACAGATGGTGTTGGTATGGTTGTAAAGAGTTATTCCGAAGAGCTGACGAAAATGCAGCATATCTGTTATTATATCTCGCCAAGCACTCCTGACTGTATTGTTAATCAGGATTTTCCATCTTTCCACTATATGAGTATTAAGCTTGCAGGCAGCGTTTACCGTGCCGGAGTACCCTTTTTTGATTTACCTTTCAGAAAACAAATAAAGCAAATAAAATTTGATATTATTCATGCACACAGTCCATTTTCGGCAGGCCGCACTGCTATAAGAATTGCGAAAAAACAAAAAATACCGCTTATCGGTACTTTTCATTCTAAATATTACGATGATTTTTATATAAAAACACACAGCAAGCTGCTTTCAAAAACAGGTGTAAAATATGTGCTTGATTTTTATAACTCTTGTGATGAGGTCTGGGCGGTTAATAACGCAACAGGACAAGTTTTGCACGACTATGGCTTTAAAGGTGAAATAATAATAATGCCTAACGGAACAAACCCCTGGCATCCTACCGAAAGTGATATAAAATCTGTAACAGAGCGTTTTGGACTTAATCAGAATAATGTCTTTTTATTTGTGGGACAGCACGACTGGAAAAAGAATATACATCACATAATTGAAGCAATAAAAATATATTCGGTATCTCATTCCGATTTTAAAATGGTGTTTACGGGAAAAGGTGTAAACGAGGAAGAAATAAAAACACTTGTAAGAGAACTTGGCTTAAATGAAAAAATTATCTTTACCGGTCATATCATGGACAGAAACCTACTTATGAGCTTATATGCTCGTGCGGATTTGTTTGTATTCCCTTCCCTCTACGACAACGCTCCTCTGGTCATACGTGAAGCGGCTGCTGCCGGAACACCTTCGATACTTATAAAAAATTCCTGTGCATCTGAGGGTATCACACACGATTACAACGGCTTTTTATGTGATGATGATCCAAAGTGTATTACTGAATGTATAACTACATCACTTCCCAAAGCAAAACAGGTCGGAATGAATGCACAAAAAACAGTACCGACACCATGGAGCAGTATAATGGTGAATGTCATTAAGCAATATCGAAATTTAATTGATATTAAAACAACAGAGTAAGTCAATATTAACAAATAACAAAAAAAGTAACCGTCAATTAGCGGTTACTTTTTTGTACTAATATTATTTATTATGAATTAAGCTCAATATAGTTTGCTACATCGCCGATGGTGATTAGACCAGAAAGATCATTTTCATCAAATACCACATCAAATCTATCTTCGCATAAAACAACTAAATCGGCAAGCTCAAGCGAGTTAAAGCCCAAATCGTTTATCAGCTCTGCATCGGGAGTAATATCGTGAGGATTGATGCTCATTTCCTCAATAAGAATGTTTTTTAGCTTTTCAAACATAATGGTTACCTCTTATATTAATTAAATTTTATGACGAATGATTTTCTTTGTGGTCGTTTTTTCGAATTCAGTTTTCTTAAGCTCGATATTTCTGACTTGTTTGAAGATTGGAAGCTGCTTGTTTATCTTCGCTACTTCCGCTTTCATAATTTCTACAATAACAGATTGTTCCATTCCCTCGAATTTAGTATAATCAGGGTAAATAATCGCTGTGAGCATAATTTCCTCACCCTCGACTTCCCTGCCTATAACAACGCACTCGCTGATAATGTCGAGCTTGTAAAGGTATTCCTCTATTTCTTCGGGGTAAATATTTTTACCGTTCTGTAAGACTATTATATTCTTTTTTCTTCCGGTTATGAATATATAACCATCTGCATCAATATAACCATAATCACCGCTCTTAAAAAAGCCTTCCTGGCTGAACGCTGCCGCTGTTGCCTCTGGATTATTATAATATCCGATCATAACCTGGGGACCTTTTATACAAATTTCACCGATTTCACCAATCGGAGCATCCACCTCGTTACCGTTATCATCTTCCATAATGATCTTAACAACGCTGCCTTTGATCGGGATTCCCACAGAATGTGTTTTACGATTGTTAAATGGATTTACAGAAACAAGCGGTGAACATTCCGTAATGCCATAACCTTCCGAAATGTTAATTCCAAACTCATCAAATCTATCAATAAGTGAGGGTTCAAGAGGTGCTCCACCTGAAATTATCTTTTTTAAGCTGCCACCAAGTGCTTTGCTTACTTCACCGAAAGCGACACTTCTGATGTCGACACCTACCCGACGAAGGTTTTTTGTAACAACAACGGCACTCTTAAATAATTTTTCTTTACCCTTTTTCTTAATTTCTTCCATTATCTTCTTGTAAATTGTGGTTACAAAAAGAGGGACAAGAGTTATACCTGTGGGTTTGAAAATTTTAATATTTTTTAGAAAATACTTCAAGCTGTTATTGAAACATATTGTACAGCCGATATAAATCGGAGTGAGTATGCCGCAAGATGTTTCATAGGTGTGGTGTAATGGCAGTACAGAGAACAAAACATCATTCTCACTGAAATCAACCATATTTGCTGAAGCGTGAATACAAGATAAAATATTATCTTGGGTAAGCATAACACCTTTGCTTGTCCCGGTTGTTCCGGAGGTAAAAATTATAGCTCCAAGCTTTGAGGTATCAACTCTTAATTTCTCATATAAATTATTACCCTCAGCAAGTAGACGCTGTCCATTTGTTATAACATCACGGTAATTCTTGAATTTTCCGCTGATGTTATCTGTTATTGTATCAAAACAAACAAAGTATTTAATTTTCGTCAGACGTGAAGCCATCTTTTTAATCTTATCTTCAAAAGCGTCGGAATAAAATAAAATATCAGCTTCCGATAACACAAGAAAATTCTCCAGCTGATCTTCGAGAAGCTCCTTATCAAGTGGAACTACCACACTACCGGTGCACATAGCTGCCAGATAAGCAGCAACCCATTCCGGACGACTCTCAGCAAGTATAGCAAAACGCTTTCCGCCGAGTCCCATTTCAAGCATAGCTGTTCCTAACGACTTTACGTCATTAAAAAATTGAGTAAAAGTTACTTCGCCAATTTCATTATTCTTTTTTATATATTTGAACAAAGGCTTGCTTCCGAATTTTTCAGAGCTTTTTTTAATAATTGTTCTAAAACTCTCCGGCTTATCATATCGCTCCGTAGGATGATATTTGCCCAATTTCACCAATCCTTTCAAATTAAATAATTATATATATGTCAATTATTATATTCAATATAATCCGCTTGTCAATACTTAGAGTATAAAAATCCCATAAATGATAAGAATATTCATAAATCGTCAAAATCGGAAAGGAAAATAAAATATGAATAAAAAAGAATATATCAAATATGCTGAATCACGTGCAAAGAAAAGTAATTGTATTGTTAACTGTGTTAAAGCTTTTTTAGTAGGCGGACTTATTTGCTGTATAGGCCAAGCATTTAAAGATCTTTATATTTACCTTGAAGTTGAAGAAGAAACAGCGGTAATTTTAGAAGCTGTTACTTTGATATTTCTTGCCGGATTGTTTACCGGAATCGGTTGGTTTGATAAAATAGCCAAACAAGCAGGTGCAGGTACCCTAGTCCCGATTACAGGATTTTCTAACGCTGTTACTTCTCCGGCAATCGAAGCGAAGACAGAAGGCTTTATAACAGGTGTTGCTTCTCAGATGTTTATTATCGCAGGACCTGTTATAGTGTATGGTACAGTTGCATCAATTATTTATGGTGTTATATATTTTTTTATAACCTAATAATTTTAAAGCAAAGCAATTAACTTTAGACGAAGGGATTTATAATAAATATGAAGTCAATTTTAAGATTTTCGGGCGTTTATCTTGCGGAAACCGCAACTACCGTCGGGAAAAAAGAATCGGAAGGACCGCTCAGTGATTTCTTTGACTCGCATGAAGAAGATGTGTATTTTGGCACAGATAGCTTTGAAAAAGCTGAAAGTGAAATGGTCAGACGGACACTTAATATACTTTTAGGAAAAGCCAATAAAAAACCCGAGGATATTTCGCTTATATTAGGTGGCGATTTATTAAATCAATGTGTTGCAACAAGCTTTGCGGTATCAAAATCTCAAATACCGTTTTTAGGCTTATACGGAGCTTGCTCCACAATTATAGAATCGGCAATTGTCGCTTCTTCCTTTATAAACGGAGGATTGGTAGATAACGCAGCAATACTTGCATCCTCTCATTTCTGTACTGCTGAGCGGCAATACCGTTTTCCGCTTGAATATGGAAGTCAGAAGACACCAACCTCACAGAATACAGTCACAGGCTGCGGTTCCTATCTTTTACAAAATGAACAAACTTCTTTCAGGGTCAGGGAGGCTGTTGTCGGTAAAATTGTTGATAACGGAATTAAGGATGCAAATAATATGGGTGCTGCAATGGCTACCGCAGCTGTAGATACAATTCTTCGTTATTTCAACGAAAGCGGAGCGAAACCAGATGATTTTGATATGATTGCCACAGGTGATTTAGGCATCGAAGGACATGAAATTTCACTTGAGCTTTTAAAACGCTGCGGTTTGAATCTTGGACAAAATTATACAGACTGTGGAATGCTTATATATGATATACAAAAGCAGGATATGCAAGCTGGTGCGTCTGGTTGTGCTTGTATGGCAACTGTTTTTGGAGGGTATTTATTTAAACGCATGAAAAGAAACGAGCTTAGAAATGTGCTTTTAATAGGCACAGGAGCTTTGCTTAACCGTAACAGTACCTTACAGAACGAAAGTATTCCTTCCATAGCGCATTTGATACACATCGTAAGGGAGGAAATATAACTTGAAAATAAATTTTCTGGTTAATTAGAGAGAATTAGTTTCATTAATTCTCTACTATCAAATATTTATAGTTAAAATTTTATATATTATGAACTTAACAATTTATAGTAAGAAGGTTGATTAAATGGATTTAAACGATTATCTGTATAGCTTTTTAATAGGTGGAGCATTTTGTGTTGTTGCACAGATTTTTATAGATAAATCAAAGGTTACAGCAGCACGAATTTTGGTGTCTTATGTTGTTATCGGTGTCTTATTGACCGCCATAGGCGTTTACGAGCCGATTGTAGAGTTTGGAAGATCGGGAGCAACTGTACCCCTTACCGGTTTTGGTTATGCACTGGCAAAGGGTGTAGAGAAAGCTGTGGGGGAAAACGGATTGCTGGGTGCCTTAACCGGAGGACTTAAAGCTACATCTGCTGGTGTTACCGCTTCATTTGCTTTTGCTCTGCTCTGGGCTTTAATGTTTAAAAGTAAAGAAAAGTAACTATTATTAATTTTATACAGCATTAACCCTCCACCCGAAATCGAATTGAACCCCGAAAAACGGACATTGCAAGAAACCTCCTCCTGATGTAGAATAGAAACTACAATAGGAGGATTTTTTATGCCAAGAGGATATAAGAAAATTAAAGAATACTTACCACAAATAAACGACATGAAGTTAAAGGAAAGACACATAAAGAAATTGAAAAGATATTTGAATTTAAAGGAAAACGACAGATACACGACCTATTAAAAAGAGAAAAGCAGAAACAAAAACGAATAGATCAAGGAAATACATCAAGGAGAAGAGGCAGACCATGAAATAATTATACAAATACGTAAACCAAAGCCACTGTATTTGAGACAGCAACAATTCAAGAAATATGCAAATCTATTAAACAGAGAATTTAAAGCTAGTAAACCAAATGAAAAATGGGTAACCGACATAAGTTACATAAAGACAAAAGAAGGAACAGTATATCTTTCAATGATCAAGGACTTATACGATAACTTTATTGTAGCTTATGTACTATTCAGGACAACGCATTAGTATACAGAACTCTCAAAATGGCAAAAAAAGAGGTCGCAAATGGACTGATTCTCCATAGCGACCAAGTGTTTCAATACACCTCACATGGTTTTTCGAAACTGACTAAATCATACGGCATTTTATCTTCAATGTCAAGTCCTGGAACACCACTTGATAACGCATATGCCGAAAACTTCTTTTCAATTCTGAAAACAGAGTGTCTTTATCGTCAAAAGCCAAAATCCAACAAGGAAGCTCGCTTCCTTGTTGATGAATACATAAACATCTATAATTATCATAGAATTCAATTAAAAACAAAACTGACACCGTACGAACTACGATGCCAGTCTTAACAATTAAAATATTTTCCTACAATAGTGGGCTTTTCTCATGTCCGATTAACAGGGTTCATAACAAATCGGATGGGGGGTTATCTTTGATTAGTATTAACTTAACCGGTAATACCGCTGCGTTCTACGCCTTCAATTAATGTTCTCTGTGCAAACAGATATATTAATACAATCGGCGCAAGTATCAATAATCCACAGGTATTTCTGATTGCCTCTTCATACGGAATCATTTTTGCGGCGAATTGAGTATCCAGCGATGACGGAATAGAGACTATATTAGGCAGTAACAAGAAAGTCTTTGTATCTGTAAAGAATAAGTTTGTATAGAATGTATCTGACCACTGCCAAGAGAAAGAGAACATAAATACTGTAACCAGCATCGGAACTGACATCGGAAGAATTATTCTTACGAAAGTTTTTAAAACTCCGGCACCATCAACATATGCTGCTTCCTCAAGTTCATCCGGTACACCGTTAAAATACTGACGCATTATGTAGATGAACAATCCGTTCTTAAACGCAAGTCCGGTCAATGAAAGGATTGCAAGAGGCCAATAAGAATTTAATAAATTGCCTATTCCAGTAGCACTGGCACCAAACAATTTCTGAACTCCCATCACTATACCCCAGATATCAAAAAAACGGAATTTCATAAATAATGAAAGCTGTAACGTATCATGAGGAATTATCATTGTAAGAATTACAAGAACGAATAGAATTCCTTTAAATCTAAACTTGAATTTTGAGAAACCGTAACCGATTATAGCACAGGTCAGCATCTGGCTAACTGCGCACAACCCCGACAAAACCGTCGTATTGAATAAAGCTTTATAATATTGATTGTCGTTTATTATTGCTTTATAAGTATCAAGAGTAGGATATTTAGATATCAGCTTTACAGATGTATCAACGAAATCCTGAGGGCTCATAAAAGATCCTGATATTTTGGAAACATACGGGAACAGAATTACATAGGAAATACCAATAAGCAGAACAAGCCTGAAGATAATCCATAATAACTTTTTTGCGAAATAAAGGGTTAAAAACTTGTATTTCATCAACGTCCAGAATGGAAGCTTTTCCTGCGCTTTTATACGCTTTATTGCTTCTTCTCTTTGTTGAATCTTCTTTAGTTCTTTTTCCTTCTTCTTGTTGGAAGCAGTCATATCCATAATTTATCCCCCCTATGCGTCGCGTTTTTGATAGAATACATAAGCTGACAATATGCCACCGATGATTGCTAACAATAATATAACTACTAAAAAGTATATCCAGGACATCGCTGTAGCATGGACATCTCCGTTAGCCGGACTATCATAAATTTTTTCAATATAAGTCATAACCTCATTTGATTTTGATGTAAATGAGTCAATAACAGTATAAACAGTATTGACCAATATCATCGGGCTAATCATTGGGAAGGTAATTTTCCAGAAGGTCTCCCATGATGAAGCACCGTCAATATGGCATGACTCGTATATAGCAGGTGATATTGACTGTAAGCCAGCAAGGAAAATAAGCATCTGTACACCTGATTTATTTATAATGCTGTAAACATTGTTAACCAAATCTTGTACATAGGTTACAAGTTCCTGTCCAACCTTCATTCCGCTAAAAAATACTTGTACATCCATTTTCGAAATGATCTCGTTACCCATGTTAGTGGTATCCATGCCACCACTAGACATATCAGCTATACTTTCCTGAACTTTTGCCAAACTATTTTGTAGATCTATAGATTCAATAATACCGGTTGAAACTATTACCGGAATAAAGAATATAGCTCTGAATATTGCTCTCCCTTTCATCTTTTGATTAAGAAGAACCGCCATAAATAATGAAAATATAACGATTGCTGGAATATTTAAAGCCAGATCCAGAATACTCCTGCCGAGAATTAATATAAATTCAGCATCCTGAAACAATGCATAATTATAATTCTCCCAGCCTACGAAATTAAGCTCAAAACCGCCACCGGTTAATATTTTAATTTCATTGAAAGAGAACTTTAACGATTCATAAATCATAGGAAGGTAAATCAGAAAAAATCCTATTAAGAACGGTGCGATGAAAAACCATCCCATTCGGGATTTTTGTTTTTGCAAAGATCGTACTTTACGTACTTTCGATTGCTTTTTAGGAGTAATGGGTTTTTCCTCGATTGCTTTTATTTTCTTTTTTGCTATCTTATCCAAATTTAACCCTCCTCCTTAATTTAATGTTATCACGTTTCCGTCTTTGTCAACTTTTAAAAAGTTTTCAGCAGGAATAGTGTATGTTTTGTCCCCATTTGTAACTGTATAATCCTTCAACAGATAGTTGATATAGAAGGATGTACCGTTTTCATAGGTTACCTTAACAACCTTGTTGTTAATATCAAGAAATTCATGAGCAACAATTGAAGTATACTTAAGATCCTTAAGAGCTGAGTTAAGCTCGTTATAGGTCTTTACAATATCATTAAACCAGATAGAATATCTTACTGAATAATACTGTAATACTGTATCATATGTACATGCTTTTAATTCAGAAGTGTTATCCATTGCAATAATGAAGTATGGAGATGCGCCGTTTTCAATTGTTTTAAGCAGTGTGTATTGATAATCACCTGCAAGGTTGATTGCTGATCCAGAATATTCAACATAACTGTGAAGTACCATTCCCATAAAAGGAATCGTTGCATTTGAATATTTATAACGTGAATCATCAAGCGGTACATCCAGGATATCAGTTACATATGGCAGAACATAAGAGTTACCACCGGAAACCATTACCTTACCATTATCCTGTTGCATTTGTTTTAGTAGTTTTGAAACAAGTGTTTTGGAATCTTCTCTGTGTAAAGTATCTTCTGTATTAAAGTCAGAGGAAAGCGATTTGCCAAGACTTGAAACAGAAATTGCACCTACATTCAACGGAGCGTATTCCTTTAATGTATTTTCATATAAACGAGCCATTACATTCGGTGATATTATTCCTAATCCGGAAAAACCGTAACCCTGTGCTGCTGGATCATAAACTCTTTGAGCTGCTGGTTTTTCGTCTATTGTCTGTGAAGCATCTTCCTTCATTTTAAATCCATCGAAAGCTTCATCCTTAATGGCATAAGCAAAATCAAAATCCGGGTAAATTGTTATGTTGTTTGCGATAGCATATTCCAATAACTTTTTAAATTCTTCTTCACCGCCGAGTGCATCTTCGATATCAACACCGTTAGGAACTAACGAAATTATGCCTTCATTTGCCCAACCGTTAAGTTTTACCCTGATGTTTGATATATTGTGATCAGCTTTAAGCTTTTCAAGCATTTTCACAGTATCTGCAAAGGTTGTCATAGCGACTGTTGTATCTACCGGTACGCCTAAGACCTCTTTGGTGGTTTCAATTGATCCCAAAGTCTCAATATAAAGCGGAATGTCTTCCGTGTTGTTAGTTTCAGCTATTGGGTTTATAATTCCCTTATTAACAAGATAATTCCTATAAACATTTGCCATATCAGAATATGAAATGTCATCGGTCAATATGAAATATCTTAATCTATAATCACCGATATATTTACGCTTTGATTCCACTGTCCACATAGTGTTTGTGACAGATAAACCGCCGTTCAAAGAATACGAATCTTTTGGACGTGGGTTAAACGAAGTGTAAACAGATGCAAACATATGTGTTGCACCGCCGTTTTCAACCGTTATACTAGCAAGTGAATCACCCTCTTCTATTACAGCAAGATAACCGATCTTGAAAATATTTTCTTTTTCTTTAATTACGGTTACTTCATTGCCATTTTCGTCGATTTCTATTACTTCTTCTTCGGTCGATGGTAATTTTACTTTTTCTACGACTCCAAAAACAGGGAGATGCATTAACTCTCTATTTGCCCCGGATATCGTCTGGAATGCGTAATCCTGTCCATAAAGTGGATTGCTTGTTTTAAACTGAGTTCCTTTTATGGTCTCAAAATTAATCAGTGAACCCGAACCATCGGGTGTAAATATGTATCCGCTGTTATTTACATTACCTGCACCCGCATAAGGAAGCAATGTTACATTAGATAATTTGAAGTTAGAAGAATCGAAACGAATGTTGCCAGCATTGCATCTTACTGAAAGTCCTAAATCGTCTAATGTATATTCTATCGCTAATTTAAAAAGCGGAGGAACTTCATCTGCCGACATATATTCAGTTTCTGCATGATCAGCTTCCAACTGTTCGGACGTATATTCTGTGTAGGTTTTTATGGTTCTTTCAAGTCTTAATAATTCCTTGGAAGAAATAGCCGGTTCACATACATAAATAGGAAACTTTTCGCATATAGGAAATGCTTTTTTCATATCCTCGATAGTTTGTTTAGGCAAAGTAGTATCATTAGGATCTTTTGATAGATAAAATGAATTAAATTCCCTTACACTTCTGGCAATTTCAGAATTTGCTTCAATTTGTTTTTTTAATGCCTCGAACTTTTCTTTTCTTATCATTCTTGGAACGAGGTATTCAGTCTCCTCACGCCCCAACGTATATTCAACCCTGATACCGCTTCTGATATTTTTTATTGAAATCTGACCATCCTTAGCAGAATCGGAAAAAGAATTAAATTTTTGGTCGGTATCGTTTTGAGTGTAATCAATTATAATCTGTGCATATAATTGTTCTTTAACTGAATCAGTTGTTTTTGAAGTTGGCGAAGATTGGCTTGAGCCTATATTGTAAGGGTTGGTAGATAAATATCCAATATATTTATAAATACCATTCTCACCTATCTCATACTCTCCATCTTCATTCGGTTCGGCAAGTTGAAGTAAAACGACTTCGCCGGTTATATTATCGGCGTATATTGCATAATCACCCTTTTGAATCATTAGAGTCATTGGTGCTATAACGCTATTTCCGATAATTCTGTCATCGATAGTCTTAAAGCTTGTGGTCATGTAAGCAGGTAAAAGAGTATCCCACATATCCTCTTCTTCACCTGAGGTTGTACCTACAGAAGAATCATCTGAAGATGCTGCTTCTGATGTATCAGCAGAAACCGATTCAGAGGATGTATCTTCTGATTCTTCTGCAAATGCCTTAATTGACATAAAGGGTATAAACATTGTTAAGCACAAGAGAAGTGCCATGAGCTTTTTAATTGTATTTTTAATCATATTATTTGACACTCCTTCCTACGACCAGTATCTGTATTTCAACTCAGTGAATATGTTATATCCGAAGGTAAATACCTTAATTAAAAGAGTTGAGAATAAAACTGCAACGAACATTATGAAAACTACACCAATTATAGTTCCTATGGTTGTTAGAATGTTTTTACCGAGAGTATAATCATGCACAACCATCATAGCAAAGAACATCAACAATCCTACCCATGTAAAAGCAAGCGAGCTCATGAATGTTATTATCATTATTTCTTCTGAAGTTACAAAGTTTGAAGCGATTACAGATGGGAAAATCAATAATGAAAGTGGTATCAGTGAATAACAGGAAGCGATATAAACATCCTTGAAGCTGCCTTCCCCTTCAAATAAAGTTGTCAGACACCAGTTAGCCGTTACCCATAAGAATAATGGAAGTACTACCGAGATAATTTCTTTAAAAAAGCTTATTCCTCCTGTTGACTGATCGAACAGGTAACCCTGACCTAAAGCTTTATAAATGAATACTGCTGCCGTTATTCCCAACCAGAAGGTAGCTCCTCTTACCGAACCACGTTTCTCATGCTTTAAATCCCAGAAACCATCGAAAGGATGGAATATTATATGAAAGCCATACATGATTTCAGATAAAAAGGTACGTTTTGCTAAAAGTTTTTGTCCTTTTTTATTATACTTGTTTGCAAATTTAAAGAATTGGCTTATTAACACACATATTACAATAATTAATACCGGAATTACCCAAACGTTCTTTTCAACCCAATCCTTACGATACAGTTGGTATGCTTTTGAAAAGTTTTTTGTATCATGAGCATCCATAAAGAAACGCATTGCCGATTCATAATCACCGCTACGATAAAAGCTCTCTCCGATTCCGATATATGCGTTATCGTAATTATTGTTATGTTGCAGAATACTTATATAATACTGAACAGCTTCATTATAATTTTTGTCTTCGGTATTCTTAATAGCTGAGTCTATCAAATCACCGTAATCGGTTCTCTTATAAATTGTAATTGAACCTGATGTTCCATCGAGAAGCAGTATATTTGTACCCTGATAGGCTATACCGATCAGATCCTGAATATTTCCAATCTGGTCACCCTTATCTCCAAAAGCATAAAGTTCGTTTCCTTCACTGTCATAAGTGTATACTTTGCTTCTTAAATTATCAATAATACTCCAAGTGCCATTTGGTCCGAGTGCAACATCTTTTACAACTGAAGATTCCTTTATCTCGGTGCCGCCGGCAAAAAATACATCACTACGAAAGTCCACTTCTCCCGAAGGTGGCCATAAACCATTACGGTTCATAACATCACTTCCGTTGGGGTTCAACTTTTTAACCGGTGCATAATCACCTGATTTTGAACGAGCACTAATATTAGACTTTACTTTTTCCGGATCTATAGAAGATGTTGTTACATAAATAAATCCATCTTTATCAATTGTAATGTTGTTAAATTCGGTTGCAACATTTTGAACACTCTGCTTTTTCTGTTCGGCTGTTTGAAAATATCTAATAAAATATTCAAAAGCGTTGTATGTAACTTTCTGCGGTCCTAAAAATTCATTAAAGGATCCATCACGGTTTAATGAAACTACACCGTAGTTTGTTGTTGCAGAAACTACATATATACGACCAGCATCATCAACAGCAAGCGCTATCGGTTTGTAAACGCTATTCTCTGGTAAAACGTCACTCGACGGTTCAGCAATAATGTCTACAAACTTTCCGGTTTTGTCAAAAACAACAACTCTGGACTTATCCGTATCGGCGACATAGATTTCTTTGTCTGTAACGAATACGCCGTTCGGATTGCTTAAAACGTCCGGAACACCTTGATTATTTGTAAAATCGCTTATTATTAGGCGAATATTATAGTTTTCATCCAAACCAACGATTTGGTTATTTCCAGCATCGGCAATATAAATATGATTTAAATTATCAACAAAAATATCTTTAGGTGATTTAAGATCAAGAACATCGGTTAGTTCATACTTCTGACGTGTTAAATCACTGGCACCATTGTTATATGAATATTTTATGGTTTGTGATGTAATAACCGCATTCGGAACATACGCGTGTGGGCTTAACTGCATTTCACCGTCAAGACGATGTGTGTAAGTAGCATAAGGAATAATAGCGCTTGCAGTTATTCCAAACACTAAAATCAGGCAAAATGTAAGAAGTATAATCCTAACCAGCTTGGTACTTTTTTTCATTTATCATACTCCTCTCTTTAATCTTTCATGCCGGATGTTGACATTGTCTGAATTACATTGCTCTGTGTTATTATAAATACGGTAATCGGAACAACCATCATAACAACCTGTGCGGCAGCACCAACACCTGCACGTGCTATACCTGAACTTACTATCTGTCCTATAGCATAGTTGAAGGTTTTTAACTGCTCACTGTAAATATACATGTTTGCGCCTGAATTCCACAGACCGCTGAATGAGAATATAATTAATGTAATCCATGCCGGTTTTACCATCGGCATTGCAATTTTCCAGAATATCTTATTCTCACTGGCACCTTCAAGTCTTGCACTCTCAAGTACAGCGTCGGAAACGCTTGTTTCCATAAACTGCTTCATCAAGTAAAGACCTAAGGTAGTACAGAAAGCAGGAACGATAATAGCAAAATAAGTATCAACCCAACCCAAAAGCGACATGGTTATAAAGTTTGTTATACCTGTAACCGTTGCGTTGAACATCAAAGAATAAACGATTACATTAAATAGAAACTTTCTGCCGGGGAATTTTATTTTTGCTATCGCATATGCAGCGTATGATGATAATATTACGTTGCCAAAAGTACCTACTACCGAAATAAATACTGTGTTGAATATGTATCTGGAGAAAGGAACCCATGAATCACCCATTAAACGGAAGAGGTCCGTAAAGTTCTTTAATGTCGGGTTAACAACAAAGAAACGGGGTGGAAATACCCATAATTCATCCAGCGGTTTTAATGAAGATGCAATTGCATACACCATCGGTAATACCATGATACAGGCAACAATGCCGAGAATTATGTAAATACCGACGTCGCCACCTGCCGAACGTGTAACCGAACGTCTGTATGTGTTTTTACCTTGTTGTTTTTCCCAGAATTTTTTTAATTTGTCGGTTATTTTTGTAAGCATATTTTAAGAACCTACCTTTCTCAAAATTTTGGTTACCAAAAGGTTAGCTCCAATCATCATAAAGAACAGTAATGTCGCTATTGCAGATGCATAACCCATCTCAAATCTCATTCCGCCATAATCTCCAAGATGGTGCATTATTGTATGTGCGCAATATTCGGGGCTTGGAAATCCGACCAGCGCATCAATAATTCCTCCAAAACCGAAAGAAGCTGTTATAGCAAGAATTGCACCAAGCATCATCTGAGGACGCATTGAAGGCAGGGTAATAAACCACAGCTCCTGCCAACGGTTTTTTACTCCGTCCACTGCTCCTGCCTCATAAAGTTCCATGTTTACCACCTGGAAACCTGCGATAAAGGCAAGGAAGGATGTGCCGAGTGAAGTCCAAAGTGCAACTGCTATGATCAGACCAAATATGTATTTTTCATCCTGAAACCATAAAATCGGTTTTGCTATAAGGTTTAACTTTATTCCCCAAGCATTTACGAAACCGTATTGGTCGGAGGAGAAAAATATTTGCCAAATAAGGTAGATACTGCCTGAAATTGATGGTGCGTAGAACAAAAGTGTTACAATCGCACGAATCTTTGGTCTAAGCTCGTTAATAAACCAAGCAAAGAACAAGCTTAAGAGGTAAGAGCCGGGACCTGTTATTGCTGCAAAAATTAAAGTATTTTTAATAGCAAGCAGGAAAATATCGTCATCTAAAAACAATCTGATATAATTATCCATTGCAATAAATTGCGGCCACTCCAGAAGATTGAAGGTTGTAAAGCTGAGTATTACAGATAAAACAACCGGTATTACTGTAAATATAAAGAACAGCAGGAAGAAGGGTAAAATCATTGCGTACCCTACCCAGTTTTTCTTCATTTCGATAAGAGTCCATTTAAATTTTGATATGTCAGTTCTGATAATCGCTTTTTCTCTAGGCATTGTAATCCCCCCCTCTCCCTATTCGTTTTCGTTATAATTTATATTATCTTTTAGCGCTTGTATGTCTTCTATTGTAGGAAGTCCGAACTCATTACGCTTTCTGGAAAGTTCGCTATTTATATCGTTAATATAATCAAGCAACGCCTGAACCGGTTCAATGCCATCATTATATACGTTTAAGAATGCAAATCCGGCATAACGTCCTATTATATAGCTGCCTGGGAACTCAGGAGTGCATGCAACCGCGTTAAATT
>MFRH01000056.1:4197-24574 GCA_001783275.1 Candidatus Margulisbacteria bacterium GWF2_35_9 | reverse complement strand
CCTGATAGAAGCTACTTCCTAAGTTTTCAACGACTGTCATACTTGGAAACTTTGTATCTTTGCGGACTTCAAATGCCTGACCGCTTACCATGTTTCCTGCATTATCGCTAACACCAATATATACCGGATTGATACCTTCGGCTAATTGGCTATAATTCACTTCAAACACAACATTAACATTAGTCTTATTAAACACCCCGGGGATCGCTTCCTTAACAATACCCTTCACTTCATAATAAGCACTGTTTAAACTTGACCCCCCATTATCATTAAAATTAACCGTTGTTTGTTTCATCCATTCAGACTGAGTTTTTGTCCATTTACTATATGTTGCATAGGTTACTTGTGGATTAAAACTAGGTAATGTTGTTTCAGAAAGCCTAAATACTGCAACTTCTGTACTCCATAATCCATTATTTCCATTGGAATCAATAAATCGGATTCTCCAGCTGTATGTCACATTCCATTCCAGCCAAGCCCCAGTGTATGGTATGGGGTCGATTACATTATCAACAAGAATGTCGCTGAGGCCTGTCGCTGTAAAATCGACAATGCCACTTGTCCATTGCTTGTTTATTGTTGTACAGTTTGTACTTGCAGCAATTTGAAGTTCATATTTTTCAGCATGGTCTAAGGCATCTTGATCATGATATATTGCAGTAAATTTGGGTTGGACCTTCGTTATTGTGGAGGAGTTGATAAGTCCTTCACACTTTAGAACTGTGGGTTCTGATGGAATGAAAGCGGCAAAAACATTGCTACTGACTAGTATCAGCATCACTGTTTTAAATGCATAAATCCTTATTTTCTTACCGAATTCTGCCATTATCTCCAAAATATGTATAATCCCCCCGTTTAGAGCCAATTCTAACTACTTATATTCTACTTATTTTATTGTCTATTTGTAAGAGTTTCTCCTATAAAAAAATTATCACTACATGGCTTCTTTATGCCCTTTTATACTTTATAGCAAACATTTTTCTTTATAAGCCTTGATATAGCTGATTATTATTGAGTTATCGAAGAAAATATCACGTTATTTAAATTTATCGTTTTTTTATGTTATTTATCTTCTAAAATTTATTATCTCTATTTCCCCATATGCATTATACCCATCTTGAATCCATTTCTTCATACCGCCATTGAGTAGAAAAACATCTGTTATCTGAAGATCAATAAACGATGGGATCAATGTCTCCCCTACATTACCGAAATCATCCATTATAAGAAAATGCCCTCTCTGGAACGTAGAAACATCATGGTTGGAAAGCTGCTCTAACAACTCTTTATAGTTTAAATTAATACGATTATTAAATCTAAGAATGACCGTTTCCTTAAATTGATCATCTCTAATATCGATCAAGACATAACCCTGTTTAATTTTTTCTATAAATTCTTTTGTATCGAGATAATACTGACTATTTTTTGATTCTTCTGCCTTACTACTTTCGTACTCAATTAATTCTGGATGTGACCTAAGATATGTTTGAAGCCCCTCTTTATATACATACACATTTTCAATGTTATAATTCATGGCGTTTAATGCTGCATCCTGGCTCATATCACAGTTGATGTTACAATAAAACACTATGGTCTTTTTTTGGGGGAAGGCATTAATTAATTTTAAGGTATCCTCTTTCGTCATCTGATAGACTGGTAGATTGATGGCACCCTTAATGTGTATCTTTTTGTATTGTTGTGGGTCTCTTGAATCAATTAGCAAAATATTATCAATCTGGCTTATTAAGGTCGTTGTATCAATAATATTTAATGCAAAATTGGATGAAGACGGTTGAGCATAACAAAAACCAAACAAAAAAACAGCAATCGCTACAATATATGCAGAAACTCGATTCATTATATGACTTAATTTCCCTAGTAGGGGTGACTTTTTAATTTAAAAAAACACTACGTTTACATTAACTCCTGAATAATCGCTGAAAGTCGGTTATGATCAACATCACCTGTAGCTCTCATTTTTAAAAGCTCAATCTCCGCTGATTTATAAATTGCTTTCGGTGATTCATCTTTTTTATTTAAAATCGTTAGATCTGGATTGTTAAAAATTTGTTTTTTTGGTTCAACCTGTTCTGCAAACCTGATTGATGAAATTGGGGTTGTCGGTTCATGTTTTTCTGTACTTCGTTGAATTGGCTTTATGTCTGATTCGGATTTTTTATCTAACAAATCCCCAAAGAAACTACTAATATACTCATTATTGCCTTTTTCTCTTTCCTTTTGAAACAATCGTTTTTGTATTCTTTCCTCTTGTTCTCTCTCAAGAGCATATGAATCCCATTCGCCACTTAACATATCATCCCACCTCGCAGTCTAGTTTAAATGTATCCTAATTGTACAACATTTTTTCTCAATATGCTAATTCTTTTGTTTTAAGGGACACAACGCACAATACTACTGAATACTCGGACTTTTAAAAATTGATGCGAATTCCAAAGATCGGAACAAAGGGAAGCATTCTTATTTCTGTCTTGGTTGTATAATCATCGCTCCATGAATATCCATATATATTTGATTGATTTAATAAATTTGTTGCACCAATATATGTACTGCCTGTAAATTGATCGAAGGGCCATATTGGTTTTTGATACTCAAAGCTGATGGTTAAATTATTATATCCAGGTAAGCGCTCTGCATTCTTTGCTGCTTTTATCGGGATGTAAACATTTTTACTCGTATCATAATTTGCTCCCACAATATCGGTGTAAGGTTTTCCTGATGAAACCGTCCAATTGGCAACGAAACTCCAATCTTCTGATAATTTGTACGTACTAAATAGATTAAACGTATGTGCTTGATCATGATCAGCAGAATACCAGTTTGAACTACTTTCAAGATACTTCGCGTTTGAATAGGTATAACTTAACCAAAAATTCCAATCAGAAGCATTTTCTTTTCTTAATAAGAACTCAAGCCCATAAACACGACCGATCTTCGAATTATCATAAGATACTATTTCTCCAGTACTCGAATCCCTTTTAGCATCTACAAGGGAGCTATATCTTTTTACAAATACCTCTGTTTTCCATTGCCAATTTATATTGACTTTCTCTTCTATTCCAACGCTGTATTGAATTACTTGTTCAGGCAACACATCCACCAATTGACCATTATTAACAGGGTTATTAAATGTTTCATATTTCCCGATAGAAGCAAATAAAGTAGCGTTCCTAGTTATATCTTTAAGGCTCACAGTCAGTCTTGGTTGCAAAGACGTTGAATGGCTCAAATGATTATTTGGAATCCAGCAATATCTTAATCCCGCAACGATGGTAAAAGGGTTCATGCTAATTTCATCCTGCAAATATAGAGCATA
Organism: Candidatus Margulisbacteria bacterium GWF2_35_9; assembly: GCA_001783275.1. Classification (GTDB taxonomy): domain Bacteria; phylum Margulisbacteria; class Riflemargulisbacteria; order GWF2-35-9; family GWF2-35-9; genus GWF2-35-9. Next base: position 21,240 of record MFRH01000056.1, on the reverse strand, counting down.
CGTTTGATAGGAACTAGTATAATTCTCTGAATTTGTTTTGCGAACCGACCCAGGATAATCAAGATTCGTTAACATATTAATATTTTCTTCTTCATAGTTTAAATTTTCCTGCCGGAAACCAATACCGGTCATTACTTTATGACCTTCGAACTGACTCATTTCCACATCCAACTTTATATAAGCTGGCTTGGAATCATATGCAACTCCTGTTGAAGAATTAGGTGTGGGGATTTCCTTTTCCACTTTCCAGGTAGCAAATGAGTCCTCATAACCCATACTCAAGTTTGATTTTAGTTTCTCACCCCAGTTGCTTTCCAAATTTCCTAAAAACATTTTGCGTATCGAACCGGAAGAATGTTTGCCCTTTATCCCCTGATTAATATTTAGATTGTCGACAACCATCATATCGCTGTAATAGCTCATATCAACAAATAATCGATGATCGGAAGTTAAGCTAAATAAGTATTTCTGACTAAAAGAATCGAGGTGAGGTAAGATTGTATTTGGTATTCTAAACATATAATCATAAAAAGTCTTCCGAACGGAATACAGAAAAGAGTGCTTCATTTTTTGTATCGGACCATCAATTAAAAACTGAAATTCGGTCAGGTTCTGGTCAATTTCCACATTAACTTTTTTTAAATCACCTTTCTTTTGAACAATATCTAAAACCCCGCTTAAAGAAACAGGATACTTTGCCGGAATGGCCCCTGAATAGAAATAAACATCTTCTATGAGCAATGGATTAATTAATGACACTTTCCCATCCCAAAGATAAGGCGACTTAATTTCCTGACCGTCAACAATTGTTAGCAACTCATTACTTCTACCTCCACGGACATAAAGCCTAGCATCAAAATCTCCTCCAGAAACAATTCCCGGCAACATTTTGTTAGTAGCCGTACTATCAAACCATAACATGGTTTTACTACAGTCTTCATATTTCCCTTTGCTGATTGTTGTATTCATAATATTATCGGTTTTATTCGCATCATTTTCTGGTAACAGTATTTCCGGTGTCACTTCATGATAATCCATTATTACGTTCTTTATTAATCGTCGAAGAGCAGTGTCATTAGTTATTTCATTTGCATAGCTATTGGATACAGCACCTATCATGCAAATAAAAATTAAAGCCAATGTAAATAATGTTGTTTTCTTACCCATAATTAAATTTTATGTTATCCTAACTTATATGTTATATGGGACTATTCCCGTTTCTTTACATTGTTAAACATTTAGGGGATTATGAATACAAATGACAACAACTCTTATTACTAAACTGCTTATACTCCTTCTGTCTCTCTCTACTTTGTTGTTTTCAGGAATTGAAGACATGTTGAAAAACCTGACTCCATTGTCGTTTGATATCAGTTATTCCAATTTTCTAAACCTTTACAAAGGAAAGAATCTTAATAACTTATACGGCAATACAGAGCCTTACAGTAAATATTTAAGAGCCGCTTTTCAAGGATTACCTTACACTAGAGCATTCTACATCTCTGAAGAGAATGATACAGAACCCATAAACAAATCATTTCTGTTTTATAATGATCGACTATTCTTACAGTCCATGCAGTTTATAACCGTCCCCGATGACTACATGGATATGATTTCACGTTTAAAAGCAAAATATGGACAACCCACCAAACAAACAAGCGAAGAAAATAAAACAATGAGCACCCTCTGGGAGTTTGACGATAAAAGTATTCTGATTAGCTATACCAGCCAGTCTTTCAGCAAGGATGAGAACGACAGTGTTTTAAATCTACTTGTGGCTGCTTTTTACTCAATTGAAGGAAGTTATACTACAAAACCAAATGAAATTTTTGAAAGTTTAAAAAAAGCAGAGTTTCTTAACGCCCAAGGCATCCTGATTAAGGATTTATCTAGTAATACTATTTTATCATTTTTAAATCTTTCTCCCTTAGAAGAAGAGATCGTTAAAGTAACATTATTATCTACGAAATATGGCGAAGCGAACCTTTTGTACATCGATAAAAAACGCTTAAAAGAGGCGATGGATGCCCGTAATGGCAATAAATAATTAACTCGGGAAGCCCTTTTCTTTTGCAACCGGCAAGTAAATATAAAAAGAGGTTCCCTCAAATATACTGCTAGTCACTTCAATAAATCCATTATTTTTTTCAATGGAGCTTAATACTTCAGATAAACCTAAGCCCATACCTTTTTGACTTCCTTTAGCTCTTGTTGAAAAATATGGTTCGAAAATACGGTTAATAATTTCAGAATTGATTCCTACTCCCGTATCATTTACTTTAATACAAACAAATGTTCCAGGCTCAATATGAGTAAATATCTTTTTTCGTTGTTTAAATCGACTTTCAGTCTCACTTAAATCAAGCGTTTTAGTTTCAATTGTAATCTCTCCATCACCTTTTTCATTTATCGCCTTAATCGCATTTTCAATAATATGAGACATAATACTAAGGAACTCTTGTTGACCCATAACAACATTTGGGGTTGTTTCGCTAAACTGATTGTTAATTTTAATAGGTTGATTATCTTTTTTAAAATCTTCAACAACTAGATTGATGAGTGATCTGACATCTAATCTTTCTGGACTTCCGAATGTCCCCATGATAATGTGCTGGAATCTTCTAGTCAAAGCCACTAATGGAACACACGCCTGCCTTAACTTCTTTATATACATTAATATTTCAATAGATTTTGGATCATTCCCCGGGATTACTGATTCAAGAATGTCTATGTATCCAGCTAACGGAGCTAATGAGTTGCTAAAATCATGGGATATCCCAGCTACCATTTGGTCACTAACTCTCTTTGCATGAGTTTGCATTTCCAGCATTTTTTCATTTTGTTTCTGATCAATATCTTCCGTTATATCCATAAATGTAGCATACAATTTATCCCTGCCACTATTGATAAATATTAGCTTACCTAATAACCATTTTTCTTTTCCTTGACTTGTGATTACCTTAAATTCGCTTATCGGAACCGGGGTCGACTTTTTATCAGAATTTTTAATCGTTTGTTTAACAACATCCATGACCTTTTTCAAGATTTCAGGGATATTATCCTTTGATATATCCTCTCGGTTTAACCCCATAAGCTCTAATCCGCTATTATTTATAAACGAAAGAGATCCATCTTTTTCTATTTCCATAATCCCAGCAGGAACAACTTCCATAATATCCCTAATTCGCTGTTCCTTTGCCTTAATGACTGTTAAATCAGTAACTATTGCAAAAGTAGCAGTTGACCCTGGTATAGAACTTGGCGTTATTTTGGTTGGTATATGTCTGCCATCTTTTGCGATCCATGTTAGCTCATATGACGGCCATTTTACATTGGGACCAAGTTGAGCCTGTATTCCAAATTGTGCAACAATTTCTTGCATACCTTCCGGTGTAAGAAAATCAAATACGCTTCTTCCAACCACTTCGTTCTCGGAGTATCCCAATACCTCTGTGATAGCAGGATTAACAAACAACAAGGTGCCTTGATTATTAATTAGTCCAACATATTCATTCATTCGATCCACAAAAAGTTTGTAAATCGCATTACTTTCAATTAAATTTTTCAATACATTTGAACTTAAAACTTCAACTGAAACAATTTTTTTATTAAACAAAACTTACTCCTTTATATACTCATACATCTTGAATATATCGAAGCTTTATCTAAAATATTTCATTTTTTTTGGATATTACCAGAATTCTATTCTTTCTAAAAAAGAATATAGAATACGCTTATTAAGTAAGAACTATTTCTATTATTAATTACTTTTTTACTATATAAATAATACTTCTGTTAAATCGACATAAGAATAATCAACTTCATTAAAATCGACATCATCTTTTGAATTATTTAATACTTCTCTTTTGCTTTTTTCCATGTTGAATGCTCCTTTTTAATATATATATTTTCTTATTCCCAAAAGAGCTGTTTATTAAACATATTTTGAACATATTCTAGAAAATAAATATATGGGGGTGAGTGCTTTAAAAATATTGGCTCATTTTAAAATAGTAGGAACTCTTATATCCTGAACCAAATTCGCTAGAATAATCCCCGAAATATAGGCTACTTCCAATAGCAAAATTAGCATTATCATTTAAACTATAGGCAAGGGTGATTCCTGAAAACCAACTACCATCCACTAAATTAAAAATACTTGAAAACATAGTCGAGGTTAAGGGATCAATAGAATAGGATAGAACTAATCCAAGGTAATGTTTCGCTAAATTCCAGTTGTCATCATGTAAAACGGTTGGATCATAAAACAACTTATTGTCTGACCCAAGACCATTATAAAAGTATTCAATAGCCAAATTTAACATAAAGGGGAACGCATAATCTATCCCAATAATTCCTCGCGTATATCTTCGATTAAAATAAAAGTCATCAATATATGCAAGTTCAGTCCTAGCTTCAATTCCTGTCTCTAACACATTCGTTTCCAACTCTATCCCATTCATAATAAAGTCCTGACTTCTAATATATGATAGGCCAATATCCATTCCAAAAAGAAAACTCTTATATTTCAGTCCAACCTTATCCACTTGCAACTCTCGCTTAAAATTTGTAATTACTTGGAAAACGGATAAATCACTCAGATAATTTATATAGTTTATTCCAAAAACACCCAGTCTCTCAGATGGCTCCATACTTAAAGCATTAACCGGGTTATACTTGTCAGTGGGATTCCACAAACGACCCACTCCAAATGGTATGCGTTGAAATCCAACATCAAGACTTGAGTTTGTCATTTGATATTTTGCGTACAATCGATAGACATAAATTCTAGCCATCACATTGTCTGTTTCAAGATAATAAAAATATGGAACAAATGGTAATGAAAACTGTTTATACCGAATCGCTTTATAGCCCGATGAATTTACAAAAGCACTACCAATAATACTTTCAAAATCGATTATTCCCTCAATGGATATATCTCCATGAGTTTCAATGCCATCTAATCGATATCGATCAAAAAAGTATCCACCTACCCCACCCATGTAAATAAAACAATCCGTTGACTGTTTTAAATCAATAAGACCAAAACTAATATTGACCAAAAAACAAACTAATATGCAAAGATTATGAAGGGGTTTACTCTGCAATTTTACCATCCTTTAAAACAATATTTCGCTTCGCTTTCTTCATAAGAACTGGGTCATGTGTTGAAAAAATAAAGGTGACTTTCTCCTCTTCATTTAATCGCTTCATTAAATCTATTAATATATCAGAATTTTCCGAATCAAGATTTGCCGTAGGTTCATCTGCTAAAATCAACTTGGGTTTGCTTACAATAGCTCTAGCAACAGCCACTCGTTGTTGTTGCCCACCGCTCATCTCAAGTGGCTTCTTATTTAATAACTCCTCTATACCCAAGTGCCGTGTGATTTCTTTAACCCTCTCTCTTCGAATTTTAGGGTCCACTTTTTGTAGCATCATAATATATTCAATATTTTCAGCAGCAGTTAAAACAGGCACTAAATTATAGGCCTGAAAAATAAATCCGATATTATTTAAACGAACCTGAGATAATTTCTTTTCTGGCAATGAACTCATAAGTTCACCATTAAGCTCCACTGTACCTGAACTAGGCACATCGAGCCCACCAATAATGTTAAGTAGCGTTGTCTTTCCTGATCCAGAAGGCCCTGATATAACAATAAAATCCCCCTCTGTTATTTCTAAGCTCACATTGCTTAGCGCCTGTGTCTCAATACTTTTACCCTGCTTGTAAGTTTTACTTACATTATTGATTTTCAAAAAACTCATCGTTGCCTCCTTGTTATTAATTAAATCGAATGGCTTGTACAGGATTCATTTTCTTAAGCCGCCATACTGGTATCACCGCTGATAAATAGGTCGTAATTGTTACCATACTAAAACCTAGTACAAAATAACTTGCCTTGAAATTGGAGTATGTTATGGCAGCCATGCCATAATCATTTAATCCTTTAGCAAATGAACTTAAATCTAATCCCTTCAAATGGAAATATAAACATGCTGCTCCCCCAATAACAGAACCAATCAGATATCCAATAAATCCGACTAAGAATGATTCAAAATAAATCATTCTTTTCACTTGCTTAAAAGGTGTCCCAATCGCCATTAGGATTCCATATTCCTTCACACGTTCAAATATAGATATCAAAAATACATTAAACAATCCAATGGCAACAGCAAAGAATACAATAAAGTAACTAATATAAATAAAATATCCCATAACATTTTCCATCATCACATAAATTGGATAAACCTCCTGCCAAGTTAACACTTCCATTTTTTGCTTTGTTATATTATCGAGTGATACTGCTAATTCCTTTTTCGTCTTCTGGATTATTTTTTCATCTTTAACAATGACACTGTACTCATTAATTCCATTCTTAAGTTTAAATAAATTCTGCATATTTGTTATATCCATAATGACTGTCGCACTATCAATTTCTGGATTATTTGTGCGGATAATTCCAGCCACTCGATATGCACCAGCGACAATACTTTTATCAAGAGTAGCCGCATTTATAACTATTTTTTTTCCTACCCCAACTTTTAATTTCTCTGCTAAACCTTTCCCAATAACCACATGTTTTTTTTCATTATCCAGATTAAACTTTCCTTCTAAAATTTCGCTCCTATAATTAATAAATTCCGACTCCTTCTCCACACTGGTTCCAAGAACGCGTATCCCTTGAGAATATTTCGCTGATGAAACCATGCCTTCGCTCTTTAAACGTCCAACAAAATAGGTCACATTCAAATTGTTTTTAATAACACTCTCAATCTTCGCTGGTTCTTCAATATATTCTGAAAATAACTTTGACTTCTGATGCCCTTTAACATCAATTAAAATTTGTCCTGTCCCAGTTCGGATTCCATCAGCGATCATCTGATCCGTCATTCCTTCATATAATCCTTGAGTTAGCATCATCATAGTTAAACCAAATGCAATCATGATAATAACCACGATCGATCTGCTTTTTCTTCTCCATAAATTATAGTACGCAATTTTTATTACTGTTTTAAACATAATTAATAGCCTCTATTGGCTTGTATTTATTTACCTTGTAGATTGGGTACAAAACAGAAAGAATATTCATTACAAAAATCAACGCACACATATTTAAGATATCTATTAGATTGAATGCCGATGGAAAACTAAAATCAATCATTCCATATTGTTTATACTGCTCCATCATGTCTGCACTCACATGAATCCGTAATGGATGAATATGGAAATGATAAGCCAGAGCACTTCCAATTAATCCACCAATTATGATTCCGATTAAACCTAAGATGATTGCTTCTCCTACCAGCATAAAGAATATTTGAGATGGTTTTGTTCCAATGGCCCGAAGAACTCCAATTTCTTTTGTTCGTTGGATAATACTAATCAATGAGAAAATCATGATAACAAAGAAAATAACCGATACTAGAATGATAAGTGAAATATTACCGAATACTTCGTCTATCTTTATTCCTTGAACCATCGACTCCAGCGTTGTTTCCCAACTGATCACTTCATTTCTCTTATTATCCAGTTTGCTACTAATTGAAGCCATTAATTCAGGCAATTTTTTATCCCGATATACTTCATTTGGCAACAAAACCAACTGTGTTGCAACGTTTTCAGCTAAAAACATCTCATCAGTATATTTTTTACTGACAAACATGGCTAATCCGTCAAATTCTGAACCTGTTTCATATATGCCTTTTATTACGAGGTTATCTGCAGCCATTGAGTAATCGATTGCAGTTGAAATATACGTTACTTTGTCTCCAATTTTAACTTTCAGTTTTTTAGCAAGATCCTTACCGATTATGGCATACGGCATTGATGAATCGGTCAAATACTCTCCTTCATTAACAGATTTCATAATACGAGACACATATTGCTCGGTTTCAGACTCAATACCAATAAGCATTCCCCCCGCTGATTCTATCACTCCTGAAAACAATGCAAACGTTTCAAACCTCGCCGAATAATGATCGATCTCTTTCTGCGATTTAATTATACGTTTCACCTCATTCAGATTATAAATTAGATGATCATAATCTGGGTTATCATGATAATCTTTCCCTATAATTTGGAGATATCCACTATATACCTGAACTGCATCTCGAATCATTTTATCGTGAGACCCAACATTCCATGATATGCCAAATACTAGAAATGTTGTTGTAAAAATTGTTAAAATGATTGTTAAAAGTGCTCTTCTTTTATTTGCCAGAATATTTCGCCATGCGATTAATACAATCACGTATTTTTACCTCGATCTTCGGATTAAAGACTTCAATGTAAAAATATCCTGTGGCAGTGGATTATTAAAGCTCATATTCTCAATCGTCATAATCGTCAAATTTCCCTTTTTATCATCTGTCCCAGGTTCTACTATCCATTTCTTTGGAAAAAATCGATCTTGCAACTTAACAACGTTCTCGTATTTTATGCTTCGAATTAATACTCCATCTTCATCATAAAATTTTGCCCACACAGGAAGCATGGTTTTTTTATCGATATATTCAATAATCTTTCCCCACGTTACCGAAGAATCAGGACGAGGCATTAGCTCTATTGTGTAACTATTTTCATCTTCACTTAGCATTTTTTTATCATAATCATTCACGATACTGCTTTCTTTAACTAAATCATCATTGGAAAAGTCTGTTCCCATCCAAGACTGAAGCATCATTGACGGTGGATATTTGATGGTTCGTTCAATTTTTGGGATATACTGCCACATATCGGTATTCAGTTTTAAAAAAGTAACTCCTTTGTCTTTTTCTGGATAAATTATTTTTATAAAACTCTTCTTTGTTCCTTCTGACCAACTTTCTAATTGGATATTACGATCCCATCGATCATTTTTTATTATAATCGACATTTTCATGTAACTAGTGTTCCCTCTCATTTGACTTTCAGCCTTATAAATTATTTCCTCTGTTGTCATCCCAGAGTATGCTGTTGCCATAAGGGAAATTAATATGATCAATATTCTTTTCATTTAAAAAAACCTTTTTAAGCCTTTTTATATTTATACTACTTTTCCTATTGCTTAACAAATATTGATACTATATTGTCATCGACAATTGAAATTAAACCATTCTCTGCTCCAAGTATTCGGCATACAACAGATTCATAAGCTTTTAACTCCCTTTCAATTCTCTTTATCTTCTCGTCTTTTTCATAATCAGACAATAAAATGTCAGAAGTTGCTTCAGTGAAACTGTTTCCTATCACCATTATTAAATTAGCTGTTTCATCAACATACTCAACACAAAATATTTTTTCGTTATTACCTTGCTCAATAATTTTAGCAATTACCGGAGTAACTAATCTCTTATTACTATTAAACATTTTGTATCTCATTAACACATTATTGCTGTTGTATAATAACTTCAATAATGGCAGTACTAATTGAACATTTTCAGCTTTTATATTTCGTGAAAGAATAAATATTTTATTTAATTTTTCTACGGCATTTAAATGACTATTTTCAAGGCAATCTATAATATTAGGCATTATTTCTTCGGTCATATCGTTGACAAGATTATCTAATAAATGTTCTTTCGTTTTAAAATAATGATAAAAAGTACCTTTTGCTATCTTCAGCTGATAAATGATTTTTTCAATCGATGTATCTTCATACCCTTCATGCATAAATAGAAGTTTTGCTGTATTTAGTATCTCTGACTTCCTGATATTTGGTTTTTTTATTATTCGTTTCAATATATTCAACTCACAAATCTATATTAGACCGACCGTCGGTCTTTATATAGTAGCAACAACGAGATAAAGATGTCAAATGAAGTCAATTTATTAAAGGAAATACATTAGATATAGTGGCATGCAAATACAGTAACCGACCGACAGTCGGTATTATATATAAAACTTTATTCTGTAGGAACGGTTTTTTGTTAATTGTGCTCTGGATAATAAATTATAACGCGGTTTGTTCTGCTATAGCGACATTCACATCAACTTGTCCATAAGTTGTTTCTAACGGGATCATTATCCCATCGCTAATAACATTAGAGTCATATAACTCCATATTCATACCTGTGAATAATGTCGGAGATGAAATATCAACATCCATCCCTTTATTTGCTAACATTGATATTGCTTTTCCGCATATCATATTGGCAATCTCATTAATACTTGAGCTAACATCCATATCAAATATTTCATGTTTTTCACCAAGCAAATCTTCTGCCAACAGAATAGCTGTTTCAAGTTTCATATCAATGACAACTCGTCCTTCAATTTGACCAGTTATACATATGATGGACGCGCATCCTTTTACAGCCAGATGGTGTTCTTGGACTTTAATATTACCCCTCTTAATATCAATATTGGGGTAACATTCTCTAAATACTTCACTAACAGCAGTTAAAAAAGGATTTACATATTCTGCATTCATTTTCAGTCCTTATTTTTTTAAATTTAAATATTTATACATCGTCTCGGTCCATATATCTAAATCGACAGGCTTAAGCAATATTTCATTACAACCTGAAGCTAAGCCTATTTTCATCATTTCATCATTAACATATGCCGTATGGCCTATGATTACAGCGTCCTTATTAAACTGTTTTATTTGTTTTGCAGCTTTCCATCCATCGATATCCGGCATCTTATAGTCCATTATAACTAAGTCCGGTTTCATAACTCTGTTTTGCTCGATCGCCTCATATCCATTCAATGCAACGATTATATATAAATCAAGCGCACTAAGAGCTTCTCGAAGTATTGTCCACACAATCTCTTCATCATCAACAATTAAAACTGTTTTCTTTTTACTATCAATAATCATCTTCTTAATATATTTTTACTCTGTATTTTTAAAATAATCAATAGATATCAAACTAATTAAAACTCTAAGCTACTATTCATTATAGCAAAATCAAAATTTTCTTAAACACACTTTCTGTCTTGATAATAAAAAAACAAAAGTGTAAACTAATGCTATGATATTACTAATTCAATATCTTGTTCTCCTAATTCTTTTATCCTCAATACTTTTCTATTTAATTTCTTATTATAAAAAAATTAGAATCTTTAATACTGAAGTAAATCTTCAAACACAAAAAATCTCTCAAGACAAATTAGAAGATGAGGAGAATTATCTAGAGAGCATCTATCAAACCTTAATAAAAAGATATCCCCTTTCCAATATAAACAACAAAAAAACCTACAATCATAATAAACAAATATTGGCAAAAATTAAGCAGGCCTTTGATGAAAAAAACATTGAACAACTTAAGAGCTTTCTCTAGGATTCTATGACCAATCACGATAAGGAAGAATTTAGGGTCACTGGGGAACAATTAGTTCAAAAAGTTAAAGAACTTATCCATGAGGGTAATATCCGACAAATAACAATTAAAGACAAAGATCAAAATACAATATTATCACTGCCATTAACATTAAGTGTTATTGGTTCTGTTGCAGCACCAATGATAGCTGCTGTCGGAGCAGTTGCCGCTTTAATAACAGAGTGCACAATCTCTATTGAGCGAAAAGATATTAAATAAATTCAAGTATTAACGCAAGCGCTACAGCAATAAAAGAAAACACCAAAATAATTAAGTAATTAAGTTTCTCTTTTGAAACGGAAATGCTCCATAAAACATATTCCAAAGCATTGTAGTCGACTTCATCTAATTTTTCCTGGTTTTTTATCTTTTTAAGTAAATCTAAATGTCGTATCGTGTTTTTTCTTCTAGCAGATACGCGATAACGATGCATAAAGAAAAGAGTGTATCCCAAAACGCCTACATACCATGCAGTTTTAGACCATATCGGATTATAATGTTCTAAGATATATGTAAGTCTTAAAAGTATTGCAGAAACGATTCCTATCCAAAAGAATGACTCTATAATAAACCGACTATAACCCACGGGAATTTTCTTTATTGTTTCAATAAGTTCTCTATTAATTTCTTTCTTAACGGGGTCATTCATTATTGCCACCTCTTTATACGGAATTTGTACTTTATTATACAAATTCCGTATAAAAAAAGATATATACTATTAACCGATGGCGTCTTTACCTTCTTCACCAGTTCGAATTCGGATACATTCCTCTATTGGAGTCACCCATATTTTGCCGTCTCCGATATTGCCAGTACGAGCACCTTTTATAATGGCATCAATCGCTACTTTTACAAACGCATCGTTGACTGCAATATCGAGTCGAACTTTCTTAATTAACTTAATTTCATGTTTAACACCACGATATGTTTCTTTATAACCTTGCTGCTGTCCACAACCGATTACATTAGAAACAGTCATCTTCCCAACATCTGCTTTCAATAACGCTTCTTTTACATCTGGTAAATTTTCAGGCCTAATCATTGCTGTTATTAATTTCATAATTCATCCCTCCTTTAGTCATTTGCAAACAATTGAAATCCGGCGTAAGCTTCCATTCCATGTTCTGATATATCTAATCCCTTTAATTCTTCTTCTCGGGACACTCTTAATCCAATCGTCATATCGATCATCTTGAAAATGATAAACATTGTAAAAACAACGAATGAAATACACGCTACCACCCCGATTGTCTGAACAATTAGCTGATGCAATCCACCACCATAAAAAAGACCTAGCTTTGAATGGAACAAGCCAACAGCTAAGGTTCCCCATAACCCATTAAAGCCATGAACCGCAACGGCACCTACTGGATCATCAACCATTAATTTATCAACTAGCTTAATGCCAAAAACGATTACAACGCCTGCAATACTACCAATAATTATCGCTGCAATAGGTGTTACAAACGCACACGGAGCAGTTATAGCAACCAATCCAGCTAAAGCACCATTCATAATCATACTTAAATCAGGCTTTCCATATAAGACCCATACAATAATCATCGTAATAAACGCACCTGCTGCTGCAGCTAAATTTGTATTAATTGCAACCAAGCCTATTGTATTAAAATCCATGCCAGATAACGTACTCCCTGCATTAAACCCAAACCAACCAAACCATAAAATAAATACACCCAAACTTGCAAGGGGAATATTATGCCCAACTATTGCATTAGCGCTTTTATCTTTATTGAATTTGCCAATACGCGCACCAAGCAAATATGCTCCGATAAATGCTGCCCATCCACCAGTTGCATGAACAACCGTTGAACCCGCAAAGTCCAGAAAACCCATATTTGCGATCCACCCATGACTATTCCACACCCAATGACCAACTATTGGATACACAACCGCACTGATTAAAAACGAATAAATCATATAGGATTTAAACTTCATTCTACCGGCCATAGCACCTGCAACGATCGTTGCTGCTGCACCGGCAAACATTGCTTGAAATAACCAGTGCACAAATGTTGGTATATCTCCAGTCATACTTGGAAGACCTTTCAAAAGAAAACCGGTTGTACCAAATATTCCATGGACACTAGTACCGAACATGATGGCATATCCAACAGCAAAAAAGCCAAGGGATGCCATTGCAAAATCCATGAAATTTTTAGTTAATATATTACAGGTATTTTTAGCTCTTATAAACCCAGCCTCAACCATTCCAAAACCCGCTTGCATAAAGAAAACTAAAGTAGCACCAAACATAACCCATATTGTATTTATGGCTATTTTTACATCTCCGATTTCTGCGCTAGATTCTGCAAAAATACTACTTGATAATGCTAATAAAAATATAATACTTAATGGGATAAATTTAAAACGGTTTAAAAATACAAATATTTTGCTCATTTTCCTCTCCTATACTATTTATTTTAGCATCCCCTCTTTAATTTATAACACAGGGAGACAAAGTTGGGCAAACTTTGTCTCCCTGCCTGCCCTATGAGAGGAGAGCATATAAAAAAGTTATCCGATAGCTTTCGATCCTTTTTCACCAGTTCGAATACGGATACATTCTTCTATTGGGGTAATCCAAATCTTACCGTCTCCAATTTTTCCAACCCTAGCTGCTTTAATTAATGCATCAACAGCTTGTTCGACAAAATTATCATTAACAGCAATATCTACCCTCACTTTTTTAATTAACTTAATTTCGTGTTTAACACCTCTATAAGTTTCTTCATAGCCTTGTTGCTGACCAGCACCAATGATATTGGATACTGTCATTTTACCTACATCTGCTTTTAATAAGGCTTCCTTGACATCCGGTAATTTTTCCGGCCGAATTATAGCTGTAATTAGTTTCATTTTACGACCCTCCTATTACTCGTTTGCAAAAACCTGAAAGCCGCTATAACCTTCAAGTCCATGCTCTGAAATATCAAGACCTTTCAACTCATCTTCACGAGACACTCTAAGTCCAAGCAGAACATCTGCAATCTTAAAAACGATGAAGGATGTAGCAACCACCCATACAAATACTGATCCGACACCGATTGCTTGTACTTTAAGGAGATTTGCTCCACCACCGAATAATAATCCACCATTCGTTGCAAAAAATCCAACTGCTAAGGTTCCAAATGCTCCACAAACAGCATGTACAGAAATTGCGCCTACCGGATCATCAATTTTTAAAACCTTATCAAAGAATGCAACTGAAAAAACAATAATTACTCCCGCAATGGCACCAATAAGAACTGCTGATAATGGACTAACCGCTGCACATCCTGCCGTAATAGCTACAAGACCTGCTAACACACCATTTAGAGCCATAGATAAATCTGGTTTTCCATATAGTTTCCACGTAATAAATGTGGCAACTAATCCACCAGCTGCTGCTGCTAAGTTTGTTGTCACGGCGATCATTGCAATTGCCATGTCAGCTGCGAGCTCAGATCCGGCATTAAATCCAAACCAACCAAACCATAGAAGAAATACACCAAGTGTTACAAATGCCATATTATGACCTGGCATAGCCTTTGACTCTCCATCCGGTCCATACTTGCCAATTCTTGGCCCTAATACAATAGCACCGACAAGAGCAGCCCATCCACCAACAGAGTGAACAACCGTAGACCCTGCAAAGTCAATCATGCCAAGTTTTGATAACCAGCCCCCACCCCAGATCCAATGTCCAACTACAGGGTAAATAAAACCGGTTATAAATACGGTATAAAATATATAGGCTTTAAAATTTGTTCTTTCTGCCATAGCTCCTGAAACGATTGTTGCAGCTGTCGCAGCAAAGACTGTCTGAAATATCAACGCACCAATACCTAAACCACTTGTTAAATCTATTCCAATACCAAAAAAATAACTTCCTCCAATAAACCCTAATATACTGGTTCCAAACATTAGTCCATATCCTATTGCCCAATAAACAATAGTCCCAATAGCAAAATCCATCAGATTTTTATACATAATGTTTACAACGTTTTTAGCTCTCGTCAGACCTGCTTCAACTAAAGCAAATCCTGGCTGCATCATAAAAACCAGAACAGCTGCAATCAGTACCCAAACTAAGTTTAGGTACTGTTGAATTTGCGCAATGGATGCGGCGTTTGTTGCAACTGTTGGATCATCTGCAAACACTATAGTGCTTGTAAATAAGGTTAGGAGAAATATGCTGAAATTTCGTATTTTCGTTATCATTTCTATCTCCTTTTCAAAGTATTTTTAGAACGCTAAAACTGCGTATATGTCCCATGAACCAACAAATGTTAAGTTACTAGCTCCGTCAGTCCATAAAACAAGCGGAACATTAATCCCTAAAGTAATCGCATCGTTAATCGGCTTTTCAACTCCATACATTAATGCTGCAGTTGCTAATGTTTTGGTATTTGTTCCGGTTATTGCAAGACCCCATGAACCGTAGTAAACATCTGCAAAATATGAATATGCTGATCCTGTCATTGTTGCTGAAAGGTCTGTTACCATTGTGTTGCCTAAATCTATTCTAAGCCCACCCATTGTTGTTCCTGCACCAGTCATTGATGTATAAAAAAATAAATCTCCTGGATTTGCAAAAACTGTACCTAACGATAAAACTGCTATAATTAAAACTCCTAATATTCTTTTCATTTACTTCCTCCTCTTATTTTTTTTAAACTTTCTACTATTTACTTACTTGTGCTTTACACCTCCTATCAATTAAATTCATTTGAGCGTCTCTCACTCCATGACCCATTGTTTGCAAATATATTGCCAAACTAATTTAACATTGGATTTGCTTATTTTTTCATTAGTTTCGAGAATATTTATAAGAACAAGCCAAGGTATTATTTTACATTTTTGTATACCTTTAGTTTTTTGTGTACATATTTGTAATTTTAACTTATAATCTTTACATATTTGTAAAGTCATAAAGGAACTATTTTGGAAGAAGACATATTAAAAAACAAATCGTTTAAACTATTCTACGAGATCAGCACGATTGTAAGTTCATCCATGGATGTAACAGATATTTTAAATAAAGTGCTTCAAACTCTATCTGCTGATGCAGGAGTTGAACGTTCCACTATCACGATATTAAACGAAACAAAAGATGCTCTTTTTATTATTGCTGCCCATAATTTATCTAAGGAAGAACAAAAAAAAGGATACTATCAACTAGGGGAAGGTATCACTGGAAAGGTTGCGCAGTCGGGAAAAGCAATGATCATTCCAAAAATACATGAAGAACCTCTTTTTCTTAATAAAACTCAAACTCGTAATGACAAAACAGATATTTCATTTATTTGTGTTCCCATAAAAATAGCCGATGAAGTAATCGGTACCTTCAGCGTAGATCGAATTTACAACAAGAATATCGCTTTAGAAAAGGATTTAGAGTTATTAACCGTTATTACCTCTCTCATCGCCGAGAAAATAAAACTATCAAAAAAGGTTCAAGCAGAAACTACAAAGTTAAAAGAAGAAAATTCACAACTTAAAAAAGAATTAAAAGAACAATATTCATTTACCAATATAGTAGGAAAAAGCAATAGCATACAAAATGTCTTTGAACAGATCAAGCAAGTGTCAGAAAGCAATGCAACCGTCCTCATTCGTGGAGAAAGCGGAACGGGGAAAGAACTTGTCGCGCATGCAATTCACTATAATAGTCTCCGAGCTGATAAACCCTTTATTAAAGTTAATTGTTCTGCTTTGCCAGAGGATTTA
>MFRH01000056.1:0-4190 GCA_001783275.1 Candidatus Margulisbacteria bacterium GWF2_35_9 | reverse complement strand
GCGAGCTATTCGGACATGAAAAAGGGGCCTTCACAGATGCGTATCAACGGAAAATTGGTCGATTTGAATTGGCAAAAGGTGGCACTATTTTCTTAGACGAAATTGGAGAACTCAAACCAAAGCTTCAAATCAAACTACTAAGAGTCCTTCAGGAAAGAGAATTTGAACGTATTGGTGGAACCCAAACAATTAGTGCTAATGTGCGGATTATTACCGCAACAAATCGAAATCTTGAACAAGCATTAAAAGAAGGCACTATTAGAGAAGATTTTTACTATCGGATCAATGTTTTCTCAATCTTTATTCCCCCCCTTCGTGAAAGGAAATCTGACATTCTTTTACTGGCAGATTATTTTATCGAGATTTTTGCAAAAGAAAATAATAAAACCATTAATCGAATATCCACCCCCGCAATCGATATGATTATGAGTTATCATTGGCCAGGAAACGTGCGAGAACTTGAAAACTGCATTGAACGAGCAGTATTACTCAGCACAGATGGAGTCATTCATAGCCAACACTTGCCACCATCTTTACAAAAAGCCGACACAACAATTCCGGTATTGCTAGATGAGAAACTTTCACTAGAAGAATCTGTTAATAATTATGAAAAAGAATTGATTATTGAAGCATTAAAACGTACCAATGGAAACAAATTCCAAGCGGCTATTCTGCTTAAAACATCTAACCGTATTATCAATTACAAAATTTCAAATCTAAATATCCCTGTCGAAAATTATAAAACAACTAATTCAAATTAAATATTGTTAATCGTGAATTCATCCGAAGCTGGATTTCAATCTCAGTTTTATTACGATTGTATTTGCTAATTTTTTTTAATAATTTTCTTTGTTCATCCATATCGGGCTTACGCATCTCATAAATTTTCTGTTTTACCTTTTGATCTTTTATATCACTATTTGCTAATAATTTCATAGACTTTATATTTATGTCCCTGGAAATACTAAAATATTTAGATTGAAGCGCTTCAAGAAATAACCTCAATCTTTGCAATTCGACAACCAGTTCGGAAACATCAATAGAATTGGCAGAAGATTTTAAAAAACTATTTTTAATACTTATTGTCTTATAGCTAATCATGACTAATTGAGAAAGATCTATTTGCGCAACTATACTTCCTAGCTCTGATCCAGTAGTTCTTTTTCATTCATTAATACTCTAAGTTGTCGCTCAATCGCAATTATTTCAGTAAGTTTATTTGAAATTTCATCATCCGTCGATTTAAGAATTATTGTTAATGTTTCTTCTGGATTTTTTGCTTTATATGTGTGTTCTCTTGAGAGATTTATTCTAGCAATTGTTAATCTTTGGTGCTGGTCTGCCAATATTTCTTTTCGTGTATTTAATGATTTAATTTCCTTGTTAATTACACTCATTTTATAAGTAGCAATTTTTTCTAATAATATTTCCCTTTCAATGACTAGATCGCTCTGTTTTTCTCTCCACTCCGTTTCTTGCTTTCTTATACCCTTCATGACAAGAACATTTTGAGCAATTGCCGTAGAGTTATCCTCTTCCAGTTTTGCTACTTTTTCTTGACTGGTTCTTTTAGGAATGGTTGTATTTTTTATTGCATCACCTTCCTTAAACGCATTTGTAAACTGGTTGGAAAGAGCAAATATCTTTGTTTCTATACTTCCTATTGTTTTATCTATTTCTGAAATTCTATTTTTAATTAGCTGAATCTCTAACTCATCAGATTTTGTAATACCTATTACTTTAAACATTAACATCTGTTCCCTCCTAATTATATATTCTATTAAATATATCGGTGTAAAATTTGTATTATTTCAATAAATACAGGAATAATTAAATATTTTTTTGAAGGACTGTCTCTGTTCAACTTTCAACATATATACCAAAACCCTAAATTGATCTTGGTATATATGATAAGACTATATACTCTTTAGCCAGGTTTTAAAGTCTTTTACGGTAGAATCACTTGAATAAGAATCCGATTCATTATAAATACTTATTGCTTCTTTCACATCTTCAGACCATATAGAATTCTGATTCTTATTTGCCCATGACTCAAATTTAGAATAATTATCAGAACTCTTAGCCATTAGATTATCTGGACCGAATAAATAATGATTAATTGCCTCAGTAACATTAGATTTATTAAAAGAAATTTCTTCTTCAGGTTCTGGTTCTACTATTGGTTCTGGTTCTTCTATCGGGTCTGGATCTGCTATCGGTTTTGCATCTGTTCCATATGATTTGTTTGGCTCCAACCCAGGACCTTGGCTACGTATCCAGATTTCGAAACTGTCTATTGTTGCATCACTATCTCCGGGATATTCATCTGAATTTTTATATAATTCAATTGCATCTATCGTTGTTGTATTTGCATTCGCTTCTGCCGAAGTTTCTAATTCAGAAAATGTGTATTCCCCAGTATAATTATTAATATCATCACAAACTTGAGCTAGGTCATCTTCAAGCATTGTTGCAAACACCACTTTTTCTTCAATATCATCATAATTCGTTAGATCATCATATAAATATGTAAGCAATGAATTAACTGTAGATTCATTCAAACTTCCATAAGACTGATAATTATTCGTATCAATTTTTGATGGATAATAGCTTTGCGTTTCAGATGAATCCGTTGCTATATCATTTGTTGCATTATCAAAAGCACTTGAACTGAGATTATCCAGTGCTCCAACTACAGCGCCAGCAGTACCAATAATAAAGTTCACTGTCGCACTAAAAGCCACCGTAACCTCTGTTGTATTAGCCCCTGAACTCGCAACTACGTTTGCGATTGCATCATCGCTAAATTCATAACCATAACAAGTCATAACATCTTGAAGATCTTCTAAAACTTTTCCCTGCGTTTCAGTTATTTCATCATCCGTTAATCCAAGTTTATCAAAAGACAATACTTGTTCTAAATTTCCATTTGTATTTGCAAGCGCAAAAATGTTAGTGGATATATGTTCTCCAGATGGAGTATCCAATAGCGTTTGTAAAACTTCTTGTGTTTGCTTTTCATTGCCAGACACGCATAAAGAACTAATTAATAAACCCCATCCAATTGATGCATTATCTTGATCTGGATTTGGCCAATTTTTTTCATTTATACACATTGAGCTAAACTCTAAAAATTCATCCGAATCTAATGAATGAACCCAATCATCCAATGTTGCATCTTCACTTTTTAGAGCGACAGTTTTGCCAAATATTTCTCCTATACTATCTTTAGTTTCTGCATCCGTTGAATTTTTATAATAATCACTTAATTCATGGATATACTCCGTTAACTCTTCGTTTGATTTAAAACTTGAAACCCAGTTATCAAAATCTGTATCCGTCATATTTGCTAATTCTTCAACTTCAGCATCAGTTATTGATGATGACTCTTCGGTATTACTACTTTCGATCAATTCCGAATTATCACTTAGCTCATCTTTAGTATATTTAATCTCCCCATCTATATTTGTAATATCATAGGTTTCTCCATCTATAGTAATAGAACCTAAGCCCGGCTCTTCATCATCGCATATTTCCATAAAGCCAACTGCTTCTCCACTACTATCACTAATAACAAAACAGCTATTTCCTTTATTGTCTTTACCTTTTGCAACAGCATATTCAGCACCGGCAATGGTCATTGTATAATTATTATCTTCTGTCTTTGTTAATTTGCTTTCTTTCGTTTCCGGTTGGGATGAACTGGAAACATTCCAGTTCCCATTTTTGTCACACAACCCATAATAAGTTTTCCCTTCAAATTTAAAATTAATTGTTCCATCAGCGGTATCGAGCTGACCTAATTCTTCACCTTCCGGATTATAGACCTTGTTATCTTTTATTATTAATACTTGGTCTTTTTCAGCATTATAAATACCATCACCATTGTCGATCCACATTAACCCATCTACATCTGATGCTTCATAGGTTTCTTCTCCCAATTCTAATGAACCATTCTCCAGCACGGCATCAATCTTACTATCACCATCAAAATTTATTTGTCCTTGAGCATTCGGTTTATATATTTGGCTTGCACCAGAAGATTCGATCATATATTTTCCCCTTTTTTCATTCTATTCTAAATATGTAATCGTCAAAATTATAACAAACATTGCATCGAATTTTTACGTTTCTATTCCTGAACAAACCATAGCTGTCCGGTAGTTTTATAAGAAAGAAAAAAAGAGACC
>MFRH01000055.1:19161-23590 GCA_001783275.1 Candidatus Margulisbacteria bacterium GWF2_35_9 | reverse complement strand
CCCGTGTCTTGATCCTTTATCGTGACTGCTTTGTCAACAGAACCATATGCGCTGAACGCATTTTTTAACTGATCATCAGTAACACTAAAACTTAAATTTCCAACATATATATTCATCTAATTTCTCCTTTTATTTTTCTGCTTTGTGACATTACTTGTTGTATAATTTTATATTCAGGCCCCCTTTATTATGTATGACTATTTTAGCCATTTCAAAACTGGAAAGCTTTTTCGATAAGCTTCTAGAAACTCAAGATCGATATATTCCGAAATTACACCTTCTTTTTCATAACCATTTGCCAGCGTATCCCCATATGGATCGATGATGACTGAATTTCCAAAATAGGAGAGTTCGTCATTCACTTTTCCAATACGATTTGCACCTACAACATAAATCTGATTCTCAATCGCTCGAGATTTGAGTAGATTAATCCAATGTTCTTTTCTGGGGCTGGGAAACTGTGCAGGAACAAAGAGTATTTGTATGCCTTTTTTAACCATTTCTCGAATATTTTCTGGGAAACGAATGTCAAAACATATTTGTATGCCGATTGGAGCAAAAAAGGTATTGAACACAGGGTTCTTATCTCCGGCACAGAAATGTTTATCCTCATTTTGTTGAAAGAAAATATGGTTTTTATCGTAGTAACCAGCAACCCCACCTTCAGATGAAATCAAATATGATCGATTAAAGTATCCATCACCTCTATTGTTTTTTATAGGAAGAGATCCGGCTACGATGTAAAAGTTATATTTTGTTGCGATGTTCTGTAAAAATCGAATAATTTCGATTGAATTTTTTGAGAATTCTTCAAATTCTTCGTAGTTGAAAGAAGAAGCGAACATTTCCGGCAATACGACAAACTTGGATTTTCTGCCACCAGCCACAGCAAACAGCTTTTCAAGCGTTTTAAAATTTTGGATTGATTCACTTCTAACATCATATTGTAGAACAGATACAAGAAATCGTTTCATAAAGTATCCAGTGTTTTTTTTATTTCTTTTAAATCCATCCAAGTTAACCATTTGGGTGAACCTTGTTCTTTTGAAGCATTTCGTAATAGATAGGATGGATGGAAAATAGTCATAACCCTCAAAGATTCACTCATGTAATCAACAGTTAGATTAAACCACTTCCCTCTAATTTTACTAATAGATTCATCCGGATGCAATATCGTTTTCATCGCAGGTGATCCCACTAATATTAAAATTCTGGGTTGGACTTCTGATATTTGCTTTAATAAAAAATCCTGACAGTAATCAATTTCAGACTGAAGAGGTGTTCGGTTATTTGGCGGACGACATTTTAGTGTGTTAGTGATATAAATATCATTCGGTCGAAAAATCTCAACTGCTTCTAACATTTTTGTCAGAAGTTGCCCGGCTCTTCCCACGAACGGTATGCCTTGAATGTCTTCATCTGCACCAGGAGCTTCACCAATTAACATGAGTTTGCATGGAACAGGTCCTTGGTTAAATACGACCTTTGTGCGCGTTGTAGCAAGTGGGCATCGTGTGCATTTTTGTGCTTGAGTATATGTATCAGAATAGGATAAATCAGAAAATGCGTTATGGAGAGTATTAAGGATTGTATCAACCATTGAGCAACGATTCAATCATGCTCTTCATTTTATTTTGTTGAGTTTGGATTGGCTTAGTGGCATCAATTACTTTAAAATTATATAGTTTTGACATTAGCTCATATTGCTCAAGAAGTTTAGATTGGAAGTTCCTTAAAGCTAAATGATTATTTGGGCCAAATCCAATATCCATTCCACTGTCGTAATAATCTTTTTCTTTTTCTTCTTGGGTCATCCGATCTAAGGCAGATTCAATATCCGTCTTAAAGTAAAATGTAAGATCTGGTTCTAGTCCAAAATCGTATAGTTTCAGAACCCAATCTCGATTTTGTCCACGTAAATAATCTTTGGCAATCGACGTATAAACATATTTAATAAACAAAACAACAAATCCTGCTTTAAGAGCAGGAACGATCTTGTGATACATAATGTCACTAAAATCGGCTGCATGGATTAAACTGTAGGTGACTGGAAGAAGTAGCTTTGCTTCCTTTGCCTGATTAATGGATGAGGCGATTAAGTTAGATGTTTTTCGCTTGAAAACCTGAGTTGCAAATCCATTGATTTCCAACCAGTTTTTAAGTAAATTAAACTGGGTTGTTTTTCCGCTTCCGTCTAGGCCTTCGGCAACGATTAATTTCCCTGGATAATTATTTGCCTGCATTGGCTCTCCTGTTAATAACATCAATGATTTTCTTTCTAAAAATAACTTGTTGATCTGGAATAGACTCTGTCCCATCGATAATGTCTAGCCCAAACTCCTTAACCATTTTTTCATATTCTTCAATGACTCTGGATTGAAATAGTAAGTAGCTTTTAAATGGATCCGTGCTGAGCTTCATATCCATGCCCGCTTCATAATATTTGGGTTTTCGAGTCATTGTAATACGTTCAAGGCTAATTTCTACTGGTACTTTAAAATAAAACACCGCATCTGGTCTAATGCTAAAGGAATAGGTATTTCGTAGCCAAGCTGGATCGCAATCACGGGCTACGTCGCGAGCAAGGGCAGTATAAAAATATCGATCTGCTAAAACGATAGAGCCATCTTTAAGAGCGGGAATAATTATTTTATGAAGCCGGTCCGCAAAATCAGTAGCATGAAGTAAACTAAATGTTGTGTTATTTAATAGATCCTTTTTTTTGCCTTTTTTGATCACATTGGATACTAAATTTGAAGAATTCCACTCGGTAAATACCGTTCCATAGCCTTCAGATTCAAGCCATTTTTTTAGCAAATACATTTGCGTGGACTTACCCGAACCATCTGTTCCTTCAACTGCTATTAATACTCCTTTGTAATTGTGAGGAGTTTTAAAATTATTACTGATATCAGGTAGGATTACCTCTGAATTGTTTTGGATGAAATTTGATTTCTTTTTGCTAAAAAACATAGTTATCTTGCTTACTTACCTTGGCTTTGCTATACTATAACATAACAGCTATATTTTTAAAAGACGGAAGAATGGGACGCGTTAAATGGTAAATATTCAAGGGCAAAATATAAACAATCTTATCAATAGTGCAGTATATAAAGCTGTTAATAATGCAAAGGCTTCAGCGAACACGGGTGGAACCGGTGAAGTGACTGCGGAAGTTATATATAATCTGTTTTTTAAAGATGTTAAATCAAAAGCAGAATTCAAAAAGAAAATTAGAAAAACCCTCAAAAAATTAAATCAAGATGTAGATGATGAGGATATTGAGACGATTCTCGATTCCCTTGATATGGACGAACAACCTCCCTTTTGCGCCTCTTATAGTGAAGAGGGTGTGAGTCGTCAGTTAAATTTAAAAGACGCATTACTTCGTGCAGATGTATATGATATCTTTTTAATGTTTTACAAAGATATCTATAACGAAGCCAGTAAAAAAATATCGTAATATTAATTTAAAGAATAATTTCTATAGCCAATCTCGCTAAAATGTGATACAATTATGTCATTATAAAGAGAAGGCCCTCAATTTCCCCCCCCCTGTACTAATTGAGAGCCTTCTTTTTTTTGTTTTCATTCCATGTTTTTAACTTCCGTTTTGATTTATAATATAGAAAGTAAATTTATTATATAAATTGTTTTTTATAGGGGATATATTGAAAAAAGAAGTCGTTATTCAAATAAATAACTTAAGTTATTTATACAACAATAAACCAGTATTAGACAAGGTATCTTGTAGTATTAATCAAGGAGATTTTGTAACGATATTAGGTTCAAATGGGGTAGGAAAAACAACCCTATTAAAATGCATCGCAAGGCAACATGCGGTAAAAGAAAACAGCATATTTATTAGACAAAAAGACATCTGTAAGTATCGCCAGAAAGAATATGCTGGAATCGTTGGTTATTTGCCTCAGAAAACGTCATTTAATCTACCATACACTGTAAAAGAATTATTAAAGTTATCTGGATACCCGTATTCAAAAGAGGGAATTAATGAAGATATGTTAACTCAGGCGATAGAGATGTTTAAGCTTGAGCATCTTCAGGATAGGCGAATAAACAGTTTGAGTGGTGGTGAGTGCCAGAAATTAATGCTGGCTTCGGTTTTTGTTCAGAATACGGATATCATTTGTCTGGATGAACCATTTAGCTTTCTTGATCCAACTCAGTGTGAATCAATACTAAATATTTTGGAGGATTTGTTTTACAAAAGGAATAAAACGATTATTATTGTGTTGCATAATTTAAATAATATATATTTTTCAAATATATATAAAGATGCAAAAGCCATATTGTTGAAAAATAGAGAAATCTTTTTTAATGGTCAACTGGCAGAGGCAGTAAAAAGTTTTGAAGAGTTTTATAGCCGTTCTTTTACAACATTTAGTAAAGATGATATGGAGTTTAAATT
>MFRH01000055.1:0-19119 GCA_001783275.1 Candidatus Margulisbacteria bacterium GWF2_35_9 | reverse complement strand
TTTACAGTAATTGCATTAGTAAGTGTTCTACTAACTCCATTTCTAGGTGTAAAAAATTTAAGCATAGAACAAATTATCAATAACCCACAATATATGTATGTTTTTCTTCATTACCGTATTCCTAGGGTGTTATTGGGTTTTGTTGTCGGTGCGGTATTATCCTCAGCAGGGCTGATATTTCAATCAATATTTTCAAATCCATTAGCAACGCCATACACATTGGGTATTGCAAGTGCTGCTTCTCTCGGTGCTGTAGTCGCAATTTATTTTAAGTTTACTTATAGCTTTGGGTTAATCGATCCGACGATGCTTACAGCCATTTTATTTTCATTGGTTTCTATTGTTATGTTATATTTAATTTCACAAAAACAGAAAATTTATGAAACAAACAAAATTCTGTTGCTAGGTGTGGCAATGAATTTTCTCTGTTCCAGCCTAATTCTTTTTTTTCAGTTCAAAATTGATTATCTTAACTCATTTAAAATATTGCATTGGCTGATTGGCAGTATGCAAAATATATCTTATGACATACTTATCGTTATAACTGTAATAAGTATTTTTGGGATTTCTTTTATATTTCGTATGAGGAAAGAACTAGACTTGTTAAGCTTGGGGGAAGAATTTGCTCTTAGCAAAGGAGTAAATGTAGGTTATGTTCGATGGCTTTTGATTGTTGTCGGGTCGGTTCTTGTTGGTGTGTGTGTTGCTTTTTTCGGACCGATTTCATTTATCGGCTTGATTGTTCCCAATATTGCTAGAATGCTCATAGGCGCTATGCATAAACACTTGATCTGGGGTGTAATGTTGCTTGGTGGCATTATTGTTGTTATCTCGGACTGCTTGTCTCGCACGATGTTTCGTCCTGTAGAGATACCATTAGGCGTGGTAACTGCCTTTATAGGTGCTATTTTTTTCTTTTATATGCTGACAAAAAAAGATGCATAGTATGCGTCAAAGCACCGAATGAATGTCCTTGGTTGCTAAATGATCAAAAGTTAATTAGAATATAAGTATAATGAACGTTGGAAAGGAAATTCTCAATCTCTATAATATTCCATTCTATTCGGATCAAAACGAATTTTTAGATAAAGTATTTAGTTATCTTTATGCCCGGTTTAAATACAAACAGCTAATTTTTATGAACGAGCAGGAGCTAAGCGTAGACAAGGATTTGTTTAAGCAAGCAGCGTTTATCGTGAAGGAACAAAAGACGGATGAATACTGTATCCTAAACAAAAAAAATATATCAGATGTCGATAGCATAAGGGAAATTTACCTTGAAATAACCATGCCTGATGAACAGAGGAACTATCTTTTTATTAAGCTACAAAAGAAGCATCAAGAATTTGAAAGAGTGTCAGATCTAAAACTCTTTCTGAATTTTCTAAAAGAATATTTTAGTAAGTATTTTATGATAATACAAATGTTAAGTAAAACGGAGTTGCTTAGTCAAGCAGAGCAAGCCTCCGAGATTAAAGAAACAACAATGAATGCCCAACCTGATATTAAACAATTTTATTCAGTTAATGCAAATAAAATGCCAGAAGAAGTCGATTTGGTGCATGTGTTAGATAAAATTGAAAAAAGCATGATTCGTGAAATGCTGAAAAGAATGAGCGGGAAAAAATCCGTTGCTGCAAAGAAGCTTGGTATTACAGAAAGAATGATTGGTTATAAGATTAATAAGTACGGACTATAACGAGTAGTTCTTTATTTCCCAATGATGTTTAATTGCAATTTCTTTTAGTTTTCTGGATGGATTAACGACAATGGGGTGTCCCACCTTATTTAACATTGGTGTATCGGATATATGATCAGAAAACGCATAGCTTTCTTTTAAATCGATATTTTCTTTTTCCCAGATACCCTCAATTCTATTAAGTTTTTCAATGCCATAACAAATAGGCCCTTTAACATTACCCGTATAATATCCATTTATTTCTTCTATTTCGGTTGCTACTACAATACCGAATCCAAAGTAGTTCTGTAATAATTTTGCTAATGGAGTTATTGTTGAGGAAATAAAATATATGATGTATCCATTCTTGTGAGATGCACGGAGGAATTCTTCGGATTCGGCATAAATTTTGGGTTTTATTTGAGTTTCGAAACAGTCCTTGAAGATGGCGTTTACTTCTTCAACCGTAATTTTTCCAACAATTTCTGATACCATAATAAGTACTTTTTGAGATATTTTATCAAAGTTTTTAATCAAATCCAATTTATACAGTAAATACCAATAAAGGGATTTGAGAAGCAGACTTAACTTTAAAAATTTTTTATCATAGCAATATTTCACTAAAATATTGAGTGAAGAACCATGAATGATAGTATTATCGATATCGATGAATATTGCTTTTTTCCTAGACACTGTATTATTGTATTCTAAGAGACCGGACAAAGCAAGCGCGTAATGACTCGCAGACAGGTCGATTCAATTTGGGGATACTAAATAAATAATGGATCTTATGTATCAGTAAATCTTTTTTATATGGAAATAATAGTGCAGGTTGTTCGAAGAATTGATATATTATATAATAGATCAAAAAGGGATACTATGAAAATATTTTTACTAGCAATACAATTTGTTACAGGAGTAGGGTTAATTTTATTAGTTTTACTGCATTCTGCTAAAGGTGAAGGCTTTGGTTCAATTGGTGGACAGGCAAAACTATTTGCCTCTCAAAAAGGTTTAGAGGCAGGGTTAAATAAAATTACAGCAGTTGCAGCGGTATTATTTGTACTAGCATCGGTACTGCTAAGTTTAATAAAATAATTAACCCAATGACAACCCTAAGTCTATTAGAAAAACTACAGTTCCTTTGGGATGATTTTCTCTCATTTGTTAATACAGGAATTAGGGAAAATAAATACCCGAAGGAAATTCTAGACAATTTTACGTTGATTGATAAAAGTCAAATAAATAAGATAAATGATAATGCTAAATATAATGTTAGTTGTGGTAGTTGTGAAAGTAATTGCTGTAGCAGAATAGACGGCAAAATATTGCTGACATTAAAAGACATTGCAGTCCTAATTGATAACGGTCATGAAAATTCGATCGAAGGTAGTTTTAGAGGATTTGCAACATTATTAAAGGATTATCAGGAAAACAGAGATAACAGTGTATTTAATGATGTAAGTAGATTGATGCAGGATATGCTGAATAATGAATACATGCCGTATTTGAAAAAAATAGGAAGCGCCTGTGTATTTATGAGTGAGTCAGGTTTATGTAAGGTATATGATATTCGCCCTGTTTCATGCAAGATGTATCCTTATCATTATGATGCGTCGGGGAAAGAAATTGTCTGGCTAAATAACTGTCAGTCAAAAAGCAAGAATATGTCAGAAGAGGATAAAGACAGAGTGGTTAGTAACATCGCAGAATTTGAGAACGAGAGAATTAAAGATATTTCATTAGTAATGTTAAATATTGAGAATTTAGGTAAAATTGGGTATAAAGACTACTTATGAATAATGATATCTTAACTAAATTACACATAATAGAATCTCTCCAATCGCAGGAATTAAAGATATATGAGAAATTTTTAATAACGCTTGAACAGAATGTGCGAGAATTATTACCGGAAATAAATCAACCTGAATTGTTGAATGAGATGATGGTTAGTAAAAATAAAATGATGCAGGAAATCCAGAATGTAGAAGAAGAACTTTCTCCAATGAGAAAGGAAGTCGCCGGATTATCATCTTCTGGGAATTTAGCTGGAATTGATAAACCGACTCTGGATAAGATAAAAAATACAGATTTAACGATAATTGATGTTATTTCTCGAATTTCAAGATCAGAACAAGAATTAACAACCAAAATAAAAAATCAGATGGAGCGTATTAAGCTTAGATTAAATGAGATTGGTCATGAGCGAGGCTTGCAAAAAAAGTATAAAGTGAAGAAAGTCCTTAAATTTTTTAATCAAAACAGTGAAGAAACTCCTCGTTCTTCCTTTGATTCAGTCGGGTAGTGATTTAATTCAAACGCTATGCTCTCTGGAGCTTCTCCGGTGAGTAGCCGGCCAAGTATTTGTTCTCGGACTTTTGAGGCATCGTTTTCTCCATTTTTTTTAATCCACATAATGACCAATTGATCAATTGTATAGGATGAAGAAACTTTCTTAATGATAGGCTCCGGGTTTGTTATCAACTTGTCTTCATTTTTCTGAGCTTCAATTCTCAATACTTCTCTTAAATTTGTTGCCAGTGAATCTTTTTGTTTTTTAATTTTTACCGCCTGTTCCTGAAGGTCTTTAAGTGTTTTTATATTGTCTTTGTCATAAACAAAATAGGGAAATCTAGGAATGCTGTTTTCGATATTCTGTATCTCATCAATAATTGACATAAGTTCATTACTTTTTTGTAACCATTCCTCTTCTATCAGTTGAGTAGTGTTAATTTTGCCAATTTGAAAACTGGGCGCATAGGGCACATCCGTCTTTTGAGTACTCTGAGAAAAAGCTTCACCAAGTGATTTCCCTTTTCGTTTGAGGTCAATGATATTTCTTATTGTTGCAACATCGGATAATGAATAATAACGAATATTTCGTTTGCCAAGTTTAGGGGATAAGTATCCTTTTTGCTCCCAGTATTGTAACTGTCTATGTGAGCAGCCTGTTTTTCGACAGAGTTCATTGCTTTTAAGTAATTGTTTCATGTTGCAATTATAGCACAAAAAATGTCTTAAGATGTAGCTCATAGTATGGGTGTTACATTTTAGGGTGAAAAACAGGGGTTTAGATAATGAAACAGTAAAATGTATCGTGTCTTAAATTGACATTTAAATTGACACTGAAAAGCTAGATTGCTATTATTTGTACAGATGCTTTTCGACAGTGGAAATGATGCTATTAAGAGGGGTTTATCCTTATCTACATTAAGGCACGAAATTATTGCAGACAACATTGCGAACGTGTCAACGCCGAGCTATAGACGTAAAGATGTCAGCTTTAAAGGTATGATGCAGGATAGAATGAGTGGGGATTTAAGCTTAAGCGTTACAGACAGGAGGCATATTGGCTTTTCGTCAGAGAATATTAATAAAAATTTATTTATAAATTATCCCCAGGACACAATTGTCAATGCTAATGATAATAACGTAGAAATGGATACAGAGGTTGTTAATATGTCGGGAAATATTGGTTACTACAACGCATTAGCAACGATAATAAACAAGAAATTTAAGATTACAAAAGATGTAATAAGCGGAAGAGGGGCATAATAAATGAGTTTTTTTAGTGCTGCAACAATATCCGGAAGTGGGATGAGCGTTCAAAGACAGCTAATGGATCTTATCTCCGAAAACTTAGCAAATGTGAATACGATTCAGTCATCGGATGGTGGCCCCTATCGCAGAAAAATTGCCATAATAGGACAAAAAGAAGCTCACCCGTTTGGACAGTTGCTTGGAAGCAAAATGCAAAGTCTGGTTCAAATAACGGCTATTACTAGAGATGACTCTCCTCCTCGGATGGACTATGATCCAACACATCCTTTAGCAGATGAAAGAGGTTATGTAAAAAAACCAAACATTAACGTTGCGATGGAAATGATTCGAATGATGGATGCATCCAGAGCATATGAAGCAAATGTTGCGGTGTTTAATGCATCCAAAACAATGGCCGCTAAGGCTCTTCAGATAGGCGCTTAAATATGCCAGGTTTTTTTCGAGTCATATTTGAACAGATAATCGGTGTTTTAAAAGAATTAAGTATTGTTCAGCGAATTACCCTTCTCCTTTTGGGAATTGTTATCTTCGTATCTTTATTTGCCCTGACTATGTGGGGTACTCGGCCAGATTATATCCCGCTATATTCTGGATTATCTCAACAGGATGCCGGTGAGGTAGTAAAAAAGTTGGCTGAGAAAAATATCGAATATAAACTGGGTGGAGATGGTTCATCTATTCTGGTCCCATCAAAAGTTGCCAGACAACTGAGGGTGGAATTAGCGACAGACGGACTACCAAAAGGGAGTGGTTTCGGTTATGAGTTATTTGATACCTTTAAGTTAGGGATGACAGAATTTACTCAAAAAGTTAATTATCAGCGTGCTATTGAAACAGAGCTTGCTCGGACGATTGCCAGTTTGGAGCAGGTTAAAGCGGCCAGAGTCCATATAGTTCTTCAGGAGGAATCACTGTTTGTTAATGAAAATGATGGTGCTTCAGCTTCATTAGTCGTGGACATCGTCGGCAACAAAATGCTGAGTAGTGATCAGATAAACGGTATTGTTCATTTAGTTGCCAGTTCGGTTAAAGGTCTATCGCCAAAGAATGTAACAATAATTGATACTAATGGGAATGTCTTATACAGTTATACGGATGAAGATGGACTGGATTTGGGGCTTTCCATGAAGCAGGTTGAGGCTCAAAAGAAATATGAAAAAATGATCCAATCACGAATTGGAAGTATGTTGGCGAAAGTTTTTGGTGAGAATGCATCAGTTGTTAGGGTTAATATTGAAATGAATTATGATAAGAGTCAGACGGAAAGCGAAACATTTATACCAGCAGAAACCCCAATTATAAGGAGCGAAAAAGCAGTTGAAGAGGGGTATAAGGGAACCGGTGTTCCTGGGAATGTGAATGTTCCAGCTCAAGGAGCAGGTCAAAATTCAACCTATACAAAACTAGATGAGACTAAGAATTACGAAGTATCTAAAAAAGTGGAACATTTTACAAAGACGCCTGGCCAAATTGTAAAAATGTCGATTGCTGTTATCTTGGACAGAAAAGTTTCGGATGAAGAAAGAACCAATTTAATTGATGCGATTAGTTCTGCTGCAGGTATTAGTCAAGAACGAGGGGATGTTTTGACTCTTAGCAGTTTTGAATTTAATAAAACAACCCTAGAACAAGACAAATTGGAAATGGAAAAAGCAACCAGAAACGATATGATTATGAATATAGCGAAAAATGTTGGATTAGGAATCCTCTTGTTGGTTACATTTTTGTATGCAAGAAGGAGTCTTAAAAAACTATCCTCAATATCAACTGCTGGCGGTTCATGGGGCGTAAATGTGGGTGCTGGTCGGAAAAACGAAATACCAAATGTTGTGTTAGAAGAACAGGAAGAATTAAGCCCAGAAGATCAGAAAAGAGTTGCGATGAAAAACACCTTGGTAGATATGGTTCAAAGTGATCCAGATGTTTTTGCCAAGATACTTAGACGTTGGTTAACTGAAGATTAGATATGGTAGATCGATTAAGCGGAAAACGTAAAGCTGCGTTATTGCTACTTGCCTTAGGCAAAGAGTCAACGGTCCATCTCTTTAAAAATTTAGGCGAAGAGGAAATTGAGCAATTAACGGTTGAAATAGCAAAAATATCACGGGTATCGCCTAAAGAACAAGAAGCCATTATTGAAGAATTTTTTCATGTAAGCAAGGCGCAAAGCTATATATCCAGAGGTGGTGTGAAATATGCTTCAGAAGTCTTGGAACAAGCATTAGGTAAAGATAAGGCAGAACGTATCATAAACGGATTAACAACAAATTTTCAAACGGTTCCATTTGATTTTTTACAAAAAGCAGAAGCCTCCCATGTAGTTCGGTTTATTCAGGGTGAACAACCCCAAACGATTGCATTAATACTAGCATATCTTGAACCAAATAAAGCTGGAATGATCCTTTCCATGTTGCCAGATGATATTCAACCGGAAGTGGCCAGAAGAATTGCGGTTATGGATCAGACACCGCCAGAAATAGTCAGACAAATTGAAAAAATACTTGAAAACAAAATATCTTCGTATATCGTTCAGGATTTCTCTCAGACTGGAGGGGTTAAGTCTTTGGTTGATGTAATAAATCGAGTTGATAGATCTACTGAGAAAAAAATATTAGATTATCTTGATAATATGGATGAAGCATTATCCGATGAAGTTAAGCGCTTGATGTTTGTGTTTGAAGATATGTTGAAACTCGATGATCGTACGATTCAGCGAATCCTTCAGGACGTCGATATGAAAGATCTGCCGATTGCGTTAAAAACTGCCAGTGAAGATTTAAAAGAATCAATTTTTAAAAACTTGTCTGATCGAGCTGTAACAACGCTAAAGGAAGAAATGGAATACATGGGACCAATTAGAATAAAGCAAGTAGAGGAAGTTCAACAGAAAATAGTTTATATCATCCGAAACCTTGAGGAAGCGGGCGAAATTACCGTTGCCAGAGGTGATGAAACCGAAGAATTTGTTTAGACAATTAATATAGTTTGGAGACAATATGAAGCAGATATTAACTCGGCGAGATTTAATTTTATCAAAAATCGAAGCGGTAAGTCCAACTTTAACCAACTTTTATTCAGAAGATAATATCGTTGAAATATTAAGTCGTGGTGAAGATATTGCAAAGCGATTAATGAGTGAAAAAAATCAGCTTGAAATAGACACGATGAGAGAATTAGAGGAAAGAAAAAAGTCTGAGTTAATCAAGGTAGAAACGATTAAACAAAAAGCCCGCGAAGAGGGACTTGAATTAGGGCGTAAAGAATTTGTTGAAAAGTATAAAGACTTTTTTAAGCTGGTTGAATCCAGTCGAAAAGAAGCGGAAACGTTAAGAGCGGATTTAGTTAAAAATACTGAAGATGAAATGGTCGAATTAACGCTAAAGATTGCGGAAAAATTAGTGATGAGTGAGTTTATTTCCAATCGTGATTTATATATTAAGATGCTAAAATTTGTATTGAAACATAATACGGATAAGACGAAAGTATTTATTTCAGTGCACCCTTTAGACTACGATGTATTAGACGAAAATATTGATATACTAAAAAAAGAAGCTGGAATGTTAAAAGAATTTGGGATACGAAAGGATTCCTCTATTAGCCGAGGTGGAGCCATGTTCGAAATGGAATCCGGAGTGATTGATATTGGGATAGATACCCAGATAAAAAAAATTCGCGAAGCATTTAAATTATGAGCAAAGTTGGTCTGCAAAAATATATAGACAAACTCCCAAATATTAGAACAATTATTCCTCAAGGCCGAATTACCGATGTCTCCGGGCTCGTTATAGGCGCCACTGGCCCACGTGTCCCTGTGGGAGAGATTTGTATTATTCGAAGCAATTATAATCAGAATGAAATATTTGCTGAAATTGTTGGATTTAGGGAAGATAAAATCCTGTTAATGCCATTGGGAGATATGGAAGGCATCAGCTCGGGAGACATTGTTGAATCGATCGGTGAAACTTTGAAGGTTTCAGTTTCGGATGGATGTTTAGGCCGAGTTCTAGACGGACTGGGCAGACCAATGGACGATAAAGGACCGATAAAGGAAGATCGATTTGTCTCAGTAAATGCAACGCCGCCCAACCCATTAAAGAGACGACGAATCAAAGACTCTCTGGGTGTTGGGATAAAGGCTATAGACGGTTGTTTAACAATCGGTCGAGGGCAACGTATTGGCATATTTTCAGGCTCAGGCGTTGGGAAGTCAACGCTGCTTGGTATGATCGCTAGAAATACGGAAGCTGATATTAATGTGATCGCACTGATTGGTGAACGAGGACGAGAAGTTAAGGAATTTATAGAAAATTCTCTGGGAGAAGAAGGATTAAAACGATCGGTTGTTATCGTTGCAACTTCGGATCAACCGGCATTAATCCGAATTAAAGGAGCGTTGACTGCCACTGCTATTGCTGAATATTTTAGGGATAAAGGAAAGGACGTGTTGTTTATGATGGACTCTGTAACACGTTTTTCTATGGCTCAACGAGAGGTTGGTCTGACTATTGGTGAGCCTCCGACGACGAAAGGCTATCCTCCATCTGTGTTTGCTTTGATGCCGAAATTAATGGAACGTGCCGGGACAAGTGACGTTGGGAGTATCACAGGTATTTATACTGTATTGGTCGATTCAGACGACATGAACGAACCGATTGCCGATACAGCAAGAAGTATTCTGGATGGGCACATTGTGTTGGATAGAAAAATTGCTTCAAAAAATATATGGCCAGCGATTGATATATTGCCGAGTCTGAGCCGAGTTATGCCTGAAGTAGTGACCAAGGAACATATGCAGGCGAATTATAGGTTGCGTGAAATGTTGACAACGTACCGAGATGCTGAGGATTTAATTAACATAGGCGCCTATGTCGATGGCAGTAATCCTAAAATAGATGCAGCAAAAAAAATAATTGATGCTATAACCGATTTTTTAACTCAGGCCGTAGAAGAAAAATATACCTACAAAGAAGAAGTTGAAATGTTAATAAAACTAATTGGAAAGAATAAGTAATGAAAAAGTTTGTGTTTAATTTACAGCGGGTACTGACAATTAAAGAGAAAAAAGAAGAGTTATTAAAGCAGGAACTTCAAAGATTAATATACAAACAGAAACAATATATGACAGTTAAAAAATTTTATGAGGATGAACTCGCCGAGGGGTATAATAAAATAAGGGAAACAGAAAAGTTTACGAGTGAAGATTACATCCAGCAAGGACAGTTCTTGGGATCAATACGAAATCAAATATATAATCAAGTGTTAATGATAAGAGAATATGAATTAAAAATTGAGGCAAAACGGGTTGAGTTATTTGAGAATAGAAAAGAAGTAAAAACCTTGGAGAAGCTCAAGGAAAGACAAAAAGAAGAATACGCATATGAAGTAATGTTAGATGAACGAAAAGTGATGGATGATATTGCCTCCCAACGAACAGCAAGAACTGCTAGAAAAGTTTAATTATAGCCCTTTAATTTCCTGTCGTTTATAATCATCTATCAACAATAAATCAAATTCAGCAATTCTGCCGACGTAACCCGTACCATGACAGTTTTCGCAACCTTGTCCAGTGCAATGGCCACACTTATTGCGAACAAGTCGCTGGTTATAAACAGCCAGCATGCAATCTGAAAGAAGGATTGGGTTGATCTTAAACTCGATGAAACGATGGATGGTGCTTTCAGTGTCGTTAGTGTGCATGGTGGCAAATACTAGATGACCAGTTAGAGCTGCTCTTATTGCAATTTCAGCGGTATCTTTATCTCTAATTTCCCCAATTAATATAATATCTGGATCATGTCGAAGGACGGATCTTAATACAACCGGAAAACTTAACCCGGTATTTTCATTTACTTGTACTTGAGTAAATTCTGGGAATTGATACTCGATAGGATCTTCAATGGACACAATATGAAGATAGGGTTTTTCATTGAAGAGAGTGGCTAGCAATGAATACATAGTTGTTGTTTTCCCGCTGCCGGTTGGGCCGGTCGCAACAATGAGTCCTTCTTTATGGTTTAAAACCTCTAAGGAATTGTGAAGAATGCTTTCTGTCATTCCCAATGCTTTTAACGAGGGGATATCTTCTTTCGTATTTAGTATCCGGATAACAATACTTTCTCCATATAAAGACGGGATAACAGATATTCTAAGGTCCTGAATTTTATTATCAACAGAAAAGGTAAATCGTCCATCCTGTGGCAGGTTATTGGTTGTTGAACCCAGATTTGATAGTACTTTTAGTCGATTAGTCAGAGATGGATAAAGATCAATGGGTAGTTCGTTATATACTTGAAGCTGACCATCAACACGAAAACGAATAAGCATTGTCTCTTTTTTAGGATGGAAATGAATGTCACTGGCTTTTTGCCGGATGGCATTTTCTAAGACTTCATTTGTAAAATAGATAGGATTAAAGTCCATTTAGTAATAGTGTCTTTGCTTCCTCATAGGGAAGGCTTTTATTAAACCAGTAATCCTCTGCTAATACACCTTGTCCCGCCAGCATACCGATGCCATTTATTGTTTGCAGTCCAATTGAGTTTGCAAGTTTTAGTAATTGCGTTTGGAGCGGTGCATAAATAATATCGATAACATATGCGTGTTTTGGTAAAAGTTTAAGTTCGCTTAAGTTTAATACGCTTTCATTAATTGTTTTTTCCATACCGATGGGAGTGGCATTAATGACAATATCAGTTTGGGGAAGCATTGTTTGAGGGTCTTTTAAAAAACGGATAATGTTATAGCGCAAATCATATTTAGATTTACTAACTAACGATTCAACTTTTTGTTGATCCGGATCATAGATGTAAAGTGATTTTGCTCCACTTTTAATTGCCCCGTAGCATATTGCTTTTGCTGCGCCACCGGCGCCATAAAGTACAATATTTTTATCATTAAGAGATAAGTTCTTCTCATGTTTGAGCATAAGTAAAAACCCATCTCCATCGGTATTAGTTCCGATATAGCCAGTAGCCGTTTTTTTTACTGTATTCACAGCACCGATGGTTTGAGCTGCTTCAGTTACCTTGGTTAAATAGGGCAATATCGATTCTTTATGTGGGATAGTGACGTTGAACCCAGCATATTCTCCTGTATCAACCATCTTTTTTAAATCTTCGGTTTTAATAGGTAGAGAGATATAAGAGGCATCTATTCCTTCTTTTTTAAAAAAATGGTTATGCATGAGTGGAGATAATGAATACCCTAATGGATAACCGATGACCGCATATTTATTTTTTGACATTTTATTGAACCTCGCTACTATTAATATACAAGTTTATTATATACTAAGACCAAAATGTTTTGCAGGTTTCCTCAGAAACATTTCCGCTTGAGTATTAATAAATATAAGTAGTTTTATTTATATAGTTGATTATCTAAGTGGGGGTAGTAGATATGACTCAACACGGTATTCTCTTAGCCAATCCCGATATACAGATAAAAACAACACCGCAACAGCAGTATAATGTTGAAATATTAGAGCTACAAACGTTGAAGTTGAAACGAGATATCCAAGACCTTGAAATAAAAAAACTCCAAATGCAAAAAAATATTTTGGAGTATGAACACAGAAAACGGATTGAGCTTAGGAAGAAAGTTGAAACAGAGGCGAACCTGATAAGTGTGTTTAAACAAGAAAAACAAACATTGATTAATGAAATATACAAACTAAAAAATGAAAAATATGAGTTAAAACATTTTACCGGGTGACACTTTTTTGCTAAGATGTAGTTAATAAATTGTTTAAATAAATGAAGTAAATATGAAAATAATAAAAGCTAATTATCAGATAGACGCCACAATCCAAACAATCGTTGGATTCGATTCCCATTTATCAGGAAATATCAATACAGAAAGCTCCATACGATTTGAGGGTAGTTTTTCGGGAGAGATAAATTCTCAGGGTGTCGTTTATATTGGAAATCAAAGTATAGTAAAAGCAAACATTAACGCTCTTCGTGTAATCGTATCTGGAGAGGTACAAGGCGATATTGAGGTTATAGATAGTATCGATATAATGAGCAGTGGTAAAGTCATCGGAAATATCAGTGGTAAGAAGCTGGTTATTGACGAGGGTGCTGTTTTTCAGGGCAAGGTTAATATGGATATTATTTCCCCGGCAAAAGTCACAGATTAACTTGCAATCCACTCTTTATCTTTGTTCAAACCATCTTGGAAATATAGACGACCTTCCAAAAAGAACACTAGCCGTTTTAGAAACAGCAGATAAAATATTATGCGAGGATACGCGAACAATTGGGCGTATGCTGGCATCACTTGGAATTAAACGGCCATTAATGTCCTATCATGATCATAATGAAGAACGCCGAGTAGCAGAATTAAGAGCAGAATTATCAGGGCAGGTGTTAAAAGTTGCAATCATAAGTGAAGCCGGAATGCCATTGATCTCTGATCCGGGTTATCGGATTGTGTGCCTTTTCCATGAACTGAATCTGCCAATAGAAGTGATCCCGGGTCCAGCGGCTTTTTCATCGGCGCTTATTATGTCTGGCTTTCCCTTGCAGCAGTTTATGTATATCGGGTTTTGGCCACGAAAACAGGGTAAGCAGAAAGAAATGATCAATAGCATTAAAGAAAGTGAATTTCCATTTGTGTTTTATGAGTCGCCTAAAAGATTACTAAAAACTTTTAAATTAATGCAGGAAATAATTCCGGAATTAAAAGTTTTTGTCGTAAAGGAATTAACTAAAAAATTTGAGAAGTACTGGAAAGGGTCCATTCATGACGTATCCGTGCAGCTCGAAAATGCGAGCCAAAAGGGTGAGTTTACAATAGTCGTTTATAACGGAAAAGAGTAATGGCTCGTCGTGTTAATTTTAGTTAGTTTCAATATTTAAACTAGTGGCTTGCCAAGATTGAAATCCGCCCCTGATATTAAAGATAAAGTTGAAATCTTTCTTTTTTAGCGCATATCCAGCCAGTAGTCCGTCGTTGCCATCTTTGCTATAAACAATAATAGCCTGCATTGAGCGAGGAGTAATTCCTTTATTTATTTCCGGATAAATTTTGTTTTCAAAAATATTTTCTACCAATAATTCTTTTGGAATAAGAACAGCACCTGAGATATGGCCTTGATCATATTCAGCTTTGGATCGTACATCAAGCACAAATATTTTTTTATCGGTATTAATGAGCATATTGGCAACACTCGCTTCAACTTCGGTAACATGTTTTTTTGCTACACTTAGATTTACTTCGCCAGCTACTAAGAAGTTTGAAAAGAACAAACACAGAAACAATAGGGGTAATCCAATTTTTTTAATATGCGTTTCCATAATAGTTTATAGCATAGCAAATCTTGAATCGAAATAAAAGGGATTTAGACGAAAGATGAAGTGACGGGTGTTGTTTATGAGTGCTGTGATGAATGCACCAAAAAAAACAAATATAATATTTTGAGATTATTATAAGGAACGTTCGATAAATTGACATCTAGAAAGTAACTATATAATTTAGGAGGACATAATAATGTTAAATAAAATAGTTTCAGCAACTATAAAAGGAATTTCAGAGCAGGACTTTATTGATCAAACAGAAAAGTTAAACAAGAAAGGAATTGTTCATTTTGATGATTTTGATCATACAAATTTTGCTGTATTTGGCCGTAAAACAGCAGAGTTGGCAAATCTATATAGAAAAGGACAAACATCTCCTGGATTTGGCTCAACAGTAGATTTGTTTAGAGTATTTGAGAGATCAGTTATTGACGGTAAAACATTTAAAGAACATCGACATGCGTTATATGCGCAATACAAATCGGCTTT
Organism: Candidatus Margulisbacteria bacterium GWF2_35_9; assembly: GCA_001783275.1. Lineage (GTDB taxonomy): Bacteria > Margulisbacteria > Riflemargulisbacteria > GWF2-35-9 > GWF2-35-9 > GWF2-35-9. The sequence continues at coordinate 4,095 of MFRH01000055.1, read as the reverse complement.
TGGAGCCAGAAACGAAGAAGGTAAATGGGTTGGAAAAGATCAGGAAAAATTGTATGAGCTAGAAGCTAAACTGCAAACTCTGGTAATGAGAATTTATCATGAAGATTGTTATCCAGCTGAAATCGCAGGGAAAATAATGAATATGCATGCTAAATTTGTTAATCAATATGGTCCTTTAGTTAGTTTTTTTGACAGATCTTCCGGAAAATTTGAGGATATGGATGTAACGGATGATGAATCTGCAGATGGTGAAGATCAGAAAATTGCATCTGCTGCAGGGCAGAATACCACTGTGGCGAATGTAATTGGTTCTGATAAACAAGTTGAGGCTTTCTTTAAATGCTTAGCAAGTTTATACAATTCTAGATCCATGTTTGACCGATATGTGAATGGGTTTGATGAAGACGAAGCGGCCATGATGGTTGCTTTTCATAAAACGATTATGAGTGCGGTTGCGGGTATCGCGTTCACCATAGAAAGTTTAACGGGTTATCCAGAAATTATGAAATTGACAATTGGAAAGGGTCAAGGAGAACCACTAGTCAGCGGAAAATATGGGACATGTACTTACTACATAGATAAACGACTTGTATGGAAGAGAATGCAGGGAGAAGACGTCAATCCGATTCTTAAGAAAACGTTTGTAAAACAAGAAAAAATGGAAGTTGCTTTACCAGATGGCGGACTTACAGAAATGCCAGTGCCGGAAGATATGCTTAAGAGTTTTCCAACGGATGATGCAACCATTGCTAAATTTGCTGAAAAGATGATGGATGAAGAAATGGATAAAATCGCAGTGGGCAAATCTCGAAATCCATATGAAAGAGGACGAGACATTGAATTAGCAGGAGAAACAATAGACGCAAAACCTTTAAATGCGAATAATAAACCAGAGGACATATTATTTACTCAGTCTAGAGCGGAAACGACATTTTCTAAAAAGTTTAATAAAGGTTACTTCAGTGTGCGATATAGCATACCAGAAGAAGCAAAGAAAGAAGCTGATGTCATTACTGAGACAGGAACTAAAGCCAGCAAGGGTGTTGGTACAGGACGCATCGCCATCGTTCGAACAGGTAAAGAAATGAAGGGCGACATGGTCAAATTAAACAAAATGGCTGCGAGTGGTCCGGTGATCTATCTAGGACAAGAAGCAAATCCAGATGTTAATGATGCCCTTGAGGATTCTAGTGGATTGCTTATTGCACATGCAAATACAGAGTGTCACGGTGCAATATTAGCAAAAGCGAAAGGGGTACCAGCTGGTGTCCAAATGTTTTCAACAATAAAAATTACAGAAGCAGATGGAAAGCTTCAAGCAATGGTCACGGATATGCAAGGCAAGACCCATTATTTTAATGATGGAGATTTGGTGACATTGGCGGTTACAGATGATTTTGAAAAACCGGTAATCTTTGAAGACGAAGTACCGTTTGAAACACAAAAACTATACAACAGCGATATTCCTCATACTAATTTAAAAGTGAGTGCCATCGTTGCTGATTCTGGAATTTCGTTATCTACAAGCCAAATATCAGATCGACTAACAAGCGGTCTTTGGATGGAAGTCTATGGACTTTGGGCGGATAAATTATCTGGGGAACTTTCTTCAAATATTTCTGACCGTTTAGATGCCTTTGAAAAATCCCTTAGCGAAATACAGGATGACATAAAAAACTTAGCGGAAGGGGATAAAATTCTTGTTCTAATCGCAGATGTTAAAGAAGCGCTTAAAGATGTCAACATAACAGCAGAACAATTATTTGAGCTTAAAGAACGAGCATTTGATTTAACCAAAAACTATGTTGCATTATTTAGAACAGAGTTTATTTATGCTCAGCAGCTAGAAGCGCATCCATTGATTTATCATGAGTATGATCAACATAAAGCCTTTGTTGAAAGAATGCTTCAACGATACGGATCAGAAGAAAATATAGCAAACATATCAAAGGAAAGTATTGAGTTCTTCAAAAATAATATCGATAAGAATCGTTATAAAGCGTTTATCTCATTTAGGTCAATTGTTAATTCCGATGGGAATGTTATGGCGATGGATATCAATAAAGATGATTTGAGCTTTGTCCTGAGCTATATTAAAAAACACGGGAAAGCGATATTAAAAAATATAGATTACGTTGGAGATAATAAACAAGCAGCATTTAAGGACATAAAAGACCTCATTAACTCTATCGGGGTTGATGATGATTACGATATGTTGCTAAGGTTTAATAACTATGTCCAATCAAATGGACATAATGCTTCTAACATAAATACGTTGATCGGCCGAATCACTGAAAAAAGAAAAACGGAATTAGCCGAATTGCGAAAAGAAGATTGTAACACCTTTAATTATGAGAAGAAACTGGTTGAGTTTATTGAGACAAAATCAGCGGGATATGCAACTCCGTTGGAGTTTGCAAAAGAAACCATTATTCAAGAATTAATGATGATGTACAGCATGTATGGGCAGGTAGAAGTTCGGTTCTATGACAATAAACCGGCAGAAATTAAGGGTTATAAGGGAGCTGATTCTAAAATTGGCGGAATGCCAGCAATTACAAGAGTCGCTCAGAATGAAGAGTTCGACCCAATACGAGGAAGCGGGTTATTCCTGACTCCAGCATTTCAACAAGCGTGGAAAGATATCGAGCTTGCAGCGATTAAAGAAGTTCAAGAACGTGTATCAAAACTTTATGGTCCAGGTGAAGGCGAAAAGATTAAGCCATTTATTGTGTTCTCTCGTACTCCAGAAGAATTCAGACAGGTTCTTGAGATGGTTGAAGCAGCCGGGATTAAAGGTACTGGTGTGATGATTGAAACAGCGGAAAACTTTATCAACTTATTTGGTTATTTGTTAGCAAAATTTCCAAAGTTTGGTAGTATTGGTGGAAATGATGGAGAGGCAACAATTCATGCCATCGCCAGAGTTGACAGATATCGAGATATCCCCGGATTATCTAAAAACGTTTCAGAGGCGTTAATTGCGAGTATTATTAAGACAGCCTTTATTTATGAAACGGTCGGTCTTCCATTATTCTCTTGCGGACAAAATAACAGTAACAATCCTAAAATAGCGATGATGTCAGCAGTTCTTCCATTTACTGGTATTGGAGTAACTGAAGATGTTATTCCAGAAGTAACAATGTCTGTTGCCGCAATGGAAAAGAGATTAAGAGAAGACTTTGGTGGGAACAAGGAAGAAGCGTTAAAAGCGATATTGGCTGAACTCTTTGATGATCATATAAAAGAAAAAGCAAGAACATCAGGGATTTCAGAAGAAGCAGCAAAAGATGGAATTATAACTGGTATGTTGCAAGCAAAACGAGAAGGTATTGAAGAAGGTAAACTAATTCTTAAGTTGAGAGATCAATACGGGATACAATAGTTATTACTAAGTAGAATCGATAAAAAAAGGCACGAATTTACTCGTGCCTTTTTATTTTAGTAAAAAGTGAATTTATAACCTGATTACAAAGACTTTGGTTTCTTTTGTAGCGGTAATGTGAAGATCGACATCTTTCGGTACAATATAAGATTCTTCAGTTGCAAGGCTAAAGGATTGTTTATCAACTAGAACATCGATGCTTCCTTCAAGAACATAAAGCATTAATGGGCAGGTTGTTGTATATTTGGGAATTTCCTGATTCAGACTAAGCGCAGTAACGGATAATACGTTATGAGCAGACTTAAAAATAGTTTCACTATTAATATGTGCCTCATTAAAAGCGACGATATCTTTCAACTTAAACGGTTTTTCAGAAATTTTTTCCATACTCATTACTTTATATTAACTTATGTATATTATCAACCGGATAATAGCGCAAAAATTAGTAGACACAGATAGATGTAAAGTTATAAACTTATGAAACTATTTTTTAATATGCTGCGGTGGTGGAATTGGTAGACACGCTAGCTTGAGGGGCTAGTGCTTCACGGTGTAAGAGTTCGAGTCTCTTCCGCAGCACCATTTTTTTTAACTTTCCTAAAATAGACGAGAACTCAAGTGAAAAAGAGTGAATGCCGAACTTGAGAGGCAGAGAGAAAAAACGGGAGTTTTGTCTCTGGGGTTCAGCGAGTGAAAAGAGCGCCGAAGGG
>MFRH01000054.1:2395-21379 GCA_001783275.1 Candidatus Margulisbacteria bacterium GWF2_35_9 | reverse complement strand
TCGAAAAAACAAGATAATACATCTATAATCCCATGGTTGATAAAGTTAAGAAAGTAATGCTTCCCTTTAAAGATGAATCAACTGATAGAGAAGCAAATACATTTCCTTCAAAACTGAAGTTCTTAAAATTAGGAAGACGGTTTTTTAAAAATCTCATGGCTCCTCATGAAGTAATCTTTTAAAAAATTCCCTTAACAAAATAATTATTTCTCCTGTATATTAGTAATATGCAATTAACAATGCAACACGAAACCAAAACAGAAACAATCCCCGAAGAAATAAAAGTGTCTTAACCTGAAATAAACTTCAGCCAAACCTTTCGATGCCTTGGTCCATCACATTCTACAAAATAAATGGACTGCCATGTTCCTAGTTGAATACATCCGTTTTAACATCTGGGTCGGCGTTTTCATTAACTCTAATCCCAGAAGTGGTATGAGGTGAATTGACGATTAAGATTCCTGATTTATAATTATTTTGACTAATATAATGATTCACTAATGGGGTAATATCAATTAGTTCATTTCGTTTGGAAGAGTTGATGTTTATTTGATCCATAGATTTATTATAGTGAATGAGGATAATTGACTCAAGTACCAACTATTCGAAGCGTTCCAAAAAATAGATACTTACTACTTTTCGAAATTCTTTCAAAGTTGTACAATAATTTCTAATGGTTAATCAAACTTTACAGTTTATATTAACACTTCGCTGCAAAAAATCTCATATATTTAAGGAGGGTACCTATGAAAGAGTTTAAAACTAAGGATATTTTTAATATTTCAATCATTGGAAGTGCATCGATCGGTAAAACCAGTTTTGCGGATGCCGTATTATATAATGTCGGTGTTGCGACACGGCAAGGGAAGGTGGATGACGGTACCTCATTGTTAGACTATGAATCGGATGAACAGTCTAGAAAGTTGACTATTTCTTCCGCCATGTTTCATGTAGAGAGTGATGATAAAAAAATAAATTTTATCGATACCCCCGGATACCCGGCATTTGTTTCTCAAGAAATTTCTGCAATCAATGTTTGTGAATCTTCCTTAGTTATTTTAGGCGCCGTAGCGGGTGTTGAGGTGTTGACTAAAAAATGTTGGAAGTACTCCGATTCTGAAGATCAAAGCAAATTTGTCTTTATAAATATGATGGATCGTGAAGGTAGTGATTTTTATGGGGATGTGGAGCAAGCTCGATCCAGATTGTCTAAAAAAATATATCCGATATTTCTCCCAATTGGCAATGGATCAGCTTTTAAGGGGATTGTCGATATCATCACCCAAAAGGCGTTTTACGAGGGTGATGGTAAAATAACAGAAAAACCAATACCAGATGATATGAAATCTCTTGTGGAAAAGTATAGATCAGAATTAATTGAAGCCGTAGCTGAAAATAGTGAGGTACTGTTGGAGAAATATTTAGAATCAGGAGAATTAACAGAAACAGAATTAATGCAAGGTCTCAAACTTGGCATCATTTCAAATGATATTGTTCCTCTTATGGCTGGATCTGCTCTTGCAAATATTGGAGTAAAGAAGTGTCTTGAATATATAATTAAATTGGCTCCCAATCCCGAGGATAAAGCAAAATTAATAAAATGTATTGATGATAAGGGGCAGGAAGAATTAAAGCGAGTTGGTGTCGATGGCCCAACCTTGCTTCAGATATTTAAAATTACGGATGAGCCAAAGATCGGCGAGTTTTTCTATTTCAAGGTTAAGCAGGGAACGGTTACACAGGCTCAGGAACTGATTGATACAAATTCCAAACAGAAGGAAAGACTTGGGCATTTGTATGTATTTAATGGAAAAAATAGGGAAGAAGTTCCTTCTTTATATCCAGGTGATATTGGTGCAACTGCAAAATTGAAGCACATTATGATTGGCGATACCTTGTATGGCGGAAAAGATAATATTCAGATTGAGCTTTTTAAATTCCCAGTGACGGTTATTACTCAGGCAGTTGAAGCCCATTCAGAGAAGGATCGAGAGAAGATTGGTGAAGGCGTTCAAACGCTTAATAAGGTAGACCCATGTTTTCAATATGAAAATCGAGCCGAATTTAATGAAATGGTAATTTCCGGAATGAGTAAGCTACATATTGAAATAATGGTAGAAAAGATAAAGAAAAAATATAATGTTGAGATTGAACTAAAAAAACCAAAAATACCCTATCGCGAAACTATTCGTAAAATGGCATCTGCTCAAGGAAAATATAAAAAACAAACGGGTGGTCATGGACAATATGGCGATTGTCATATTGAAATTATGCCAACGCCACTCGGAACTGGGTATTCTTTTGTAAATAAGATTGTGGGTGGCGCTATTCCGGGTAAATACATTCCAGCCGTGGATAAGGGGGTTCAAGATGCCATGGTGAAAGGGATTTTAGCCGGTTATCCCATGGTGGATATTCAGGTCAAATTGTATGATGGTACCTTTCATGCAGTCGATTCATCTGATCTTGCGTTCCAAATGGCCGGTCGTATGGCATTCAAAAGTGCAGCAGAGCAAGCCGAATCGGTTTTATTGGAGCCGATTATGAATGTTAAAGTCATCGTCCCAGATGATTACGTTGGCGATGTTACCGCTGACTTTAATCAGCGTCGCGGAAAAATTATTGCCATGGAGGCAGTTGAAGATGGAATGAAGATGATTAATGTGCATGTACCGATGGCGGAAATGTATCAATACTCAATTGACTTAAAATCCATGACAAAAGGTGAGGGTGTTTATACGAAGCAGTTTGAACGCTATGAACAAGTGCCGTCGAGTATTGTTAAACAAGTGATAGAGGAAAATAAAGTCGAATAAATAAAACTTGAATGTTGATAAGTAAATCGGGAATCAGCGAAGCGTTAAGGGGGGAATACTTGATTCCCCTCTTAAATACGTTCAATATGAATAACCCCAAGTGGTGGAGGTGAGGGGAGTCGAACCCCTGTCCATAATACTAACAGGAAAAGGCACTACGAGCGTATCTTTTGTTTAAAGTCCCTTAAGCATCTCCAAAAGCAGAGAAAATCCTAAAGCAAGCAACTAAAATTTCTTCCACTTTCTGTTGCCTGAAAGCAGAAATAGTCAGTTAGATGACGTCTTAAGCGATCACTGACATATCGGGAAAGACGCGCAACCTAATATTATTAAGCTGCTAACGCGAAGTCAGTCGCGAAACTGTTTTTAAATGCTGTTGTATCTGCACTTATGTTTAATTTGCCTTTTTAACGAGGCCAGACAACTCCTCGGCTCGCTCCTAAACGTGAAACGCATCATGTCGAAACCAAATACACCCCCGGATAAATCAGAGTATGGGTATTATAGATTAAATTATTCATAGAGTAAATGTTATTACTTGAGGGGTATAATTTTATATGTTAGAATGGCTAAGCTTAATGCCAAGCACCACTATTTTTATGCTTGCAGTAGGTTTTTATATTTCACAGAGAAGGCGGGAAAAATTATGAATACAATTAAAATAGTCGCACAGGAGCGAGTAGGCTTAGGAAAAGAGCTGACAAGTAAAGTTAGACAATCAGGTATGATGCCAGCTGTTATTTATGGTAAAAATCAAGAAAGTGTTAGTATTGCCATTGATTATAATGAAATGTACAAGTCCTTATTTAAAGGCATGGGAAGAAATAATATTTATACCATAACTTTAGATAAAAAATCATTTGATGTTATCCCTTATGAATTACAATTTCACCCGATTTCACGAGAAATTCGTCATATCGATTTTAAAATTGTAAAAGAAGATGAAAAAGTAAGAGTTAAGTTTCCTATTAAACAAACTGGAGTTTCTATCGGAGTTAAAAAAGGTGGAAAACTCGACCAGAAATTACCATCGATTATGGTAAAGCTTTTCCCAAAAGATATTTGCAAGGAAATTGTTGTGGATATAACAAATCTAGATCAAGGCCAAGAACTACTTGTCAAAGATTTGAATTTACCAGCAAGTGCAGAAGTATTAAAAGTGGCTAAGACTCATCGCGTTATTGTTGTTTCAGCAGCAAGTGAAGTCCCAACAGCGGAAGCTGCACCAGCTGCTAAGAAGGCAAAATAATGATTAAAGAATTAGCAAAAAAAATAAAAGATGCCTCTTATCTAGAGGGTGATTTTATTCTTCGGTCAGGTAAGCGAAGTAAATATTACTTAGACAAGTATCTTTTTGAAACTAAATATGACATATTGGATCAGTTAACCGATGCGTTTAAACTTAAGATTGAAAAGAATTATCCAAAGTTTGATATCCTAGCTGCACCGGAACTGGGTGCTGTGGCAATCGTTTCTCTACTAAGTGTTAAACTTAAGAAAAATTTTGTCATCATTCGAAAAGAGCAAAAGGATTATGGTACAGCTAAACAAACTGAAGGAAGTCTAGAGGGTGTTAAATCTGCATTGCTTATTGAGGATATCCTCACAACCGGTGGTGCAGCCCTTCAATCGGCAAAAATTCTTCGAGAATCCGGAATAGATGTCATTGCAATTATGGGAACGATTGATCGATTACAAGGTGGTCAAGCCGAAATAGAAAAGGCCGGATTTAAGTACGATGCACTCTTGACCGTGAAGGATCTAGGGATATAAGCGTTGACTAATAAAATTTCCTTTATTGAAAAAATTAAGGAAGCTCAAAAAAGCAATGATTCATCGCTTATAGTGGGTCTAGATATTGATGAAACAAAAATTCCTGATTTTATAAGACGTGCCAAGTATCCCTTATTTACATTTGCACAGTATATAATTGAAGCAACTGCAAACAGTGTTGTGGCATACAAGCCCAATATTGCGTTTTACGAAGCCTATGGTATCCGAGGATTGGAACAATTACACAAAATAATAAATTTTATTCCTAAAAATATTCCCATTATATTAGACGCAAAACGTGGAGATATTGGAAATACTGCTAAGATGTATGCAAAATCCATTTTTGAAGATTTTCATGCGGATGCTGTTACCTTAAGTCCTTATATGGGAGATGACTCATTAATCCCGTTCTTGGAATATGAGAATCATTATTCATTTGTGTTGGTTTTAACATCGAATGAAAGTGGGAGTGACTATCAATTAGCTGAATTAAAGGATGGAAGTTTATTGTATACTAGTGTTGCCAAACGGATGGGCGAGTTGAACCGAAAATATAAAAATTGTGGGGCTGTAGTCGGTGCGACAAAACCAGAACATTTTAAAGCGGTTGCAAGTCTTATGCCAGATAGTTATGTTTTAATTCCCGGGATCGGTGCTCAAGGTGGATCCATCGAAGAAGTATACAAGAGTTGCTCAAAAAAACAGAGGGATAAATATTTATTTAACGTTTCAAGATCGATAATATATGGTTCCACGTTAGATGATTTTAACCAAACTGCAAAACAAAAAGCGGAATATTATCGAGAGGAAATAAATAAGTACAGGTATGAGTAATTCGTTTTTAGACAAAGTATTTGATCTCCATCGCGGTGGCAAAATTATTTTAGCAAGCAAGTATCCGGTTCGAACGAACGAAGAGCTTGCGATGGTGTATACGCCAGGCGTTGCTCAAGTTGTAAAAGCCATTCAGCAGGATAAGCAAAAAGCCAAAGACTATACAATCATTGGTCATACGGTGGGCATGTTTACCGATGGGACTGCTATTCTGGGCCTTGGAAATGTTGGCCCTGTTGCTGGCATGCCCGTCATGGAAGGTAAGGCCATGATATACCAAGAATTTGCCGGATTGAATGCCTATCCCTTATTGCTTGGGACGACGGACGTAGATGCCATTGTTGAGACCATTAAAAATCTTGCTCCTTCGTTTAGCTTGATCCATTTAGAAGATATTGCTGCCCCAAATTGTTTTGCGATACTTGAAAGATTAGAACAGCTACTTGATATCCCGGTTTTTCATGATGACCAATATGGAACCGCACTGATTGTATTGGCTGGTTTGATGAATAGCCTTAAAGTTTTAAAAAAAGAAGTAGCTGATATGAATATTGTGATTAATGGTGCTGGTGCTGCCGGAATTGCGATTGCGAAAGTTTTGAATGAGTATGGCCTGACGAATATTACCTTATGTGATAGTAAGGGTATAGTGTCTTTAACAAGAAGTGATTTAAACATATATAAGAAAGAGATATTAAATTTAATTGGGATTGAACGTCCGCTGGGGACGCTTTCAGATGCATTAGATCAGGCAGATATTTTTATTGGAGTATCCGTTGGAGGAGCACTTAATCCGACAATGATTCAGAATATGAATAATCAGCCTATTATTTTTGCACTTGCAAATCCAGTTCCGGAAATACTTCCGACCGAGTTGAAAGACTTTGACGGTATTATTGCAACCGGTCGAAGTGATTTTCCAAATCAGATTAATAACGCCGTCGGATATCCGGGATTTGTTAAAGCCGTTCTTTCTTCAGGTATAAAGAAGATTGGGATTCACCATATTATTAAAGCTGCAACGGCTATTGCCGAAACAATTACCGAACAGGAATTAACGAGAGACTACATTATTCCGAATGTCTTTAATGCGAATGTTGTCCCAAACATTGTCAAAAGTTTAGCTAAATAAACAATTACAACCTTTCTTAATTAGCAGATTCCTTCTTTAGTAATTTTGGTACTTATATGTATAAGCCTATTCCTGTTTTTATAGGAGGATGTAGCTGATTTTAAATATAAAAAATCAGTCGGAAGATTAGAATCTTCCCCAGTCAAATACGACTGATAAACAATAATTTCTAAGCGCCATTTTAGTGTCAAAATCAACATTCGCGAGTGTTCCCTTGACTTCAGAATCCATGTCTTCGGAGTACATATAGGAAGCCAGTATACGCATAGCAAAAGATTTTGAGAAAATGATTTGAAGGCCCGCTTTAGGCTCTATTACCCAAAATGATTTGTTGTATGTGTTGATCGTTTTTGATTCCATACTAATACCGCCGACTCCAATTAAAGAACCAGCAATCAAATTAAAATTGGGAGATCCAATGGGAATGAGAATATAGAAGTCGATCCCCCCATATCCCATCATATATTTTAACCGATTTGATCCTGTCCCAGAGGAAACCATTCCGCCGGCTCCACTTCCTCCAAAGTAAAAGTTAGGACCAGCATGCCAGTAACCACCACCGCCCCATTGGATCATATTTTTCTTTGCGGTAGAAGAAATGCTATCTAATGCTAATTGAGCGTCAATCGCTTCTAATTGATTTGAATTGAGTTGAAAGTATTTTACAAGGAATCCACCGCTGCCACCGGACTCCTGTTTCTGATCATTTACTTTAAGCGGTCCATAAAAGTATTCCCCATTTTCGTCTCGATATATACGATCCTTTGGTGGAAGATATATTTTTTTCTGACTGGTTCCATCTTCGCTATAATAAGCATCCTCATAAGGATTTTTTATATTTAGATCAAACAGGGCAGATGCTGTTGATGCTGTATACAACCCAATAATGATTAGTAGTAATTTGTTTTTCATCGATATCCTCCTTGACTATTCTGGGTATTTTAGGTTTATAGGGATTAGTTTGTCAAGCGTGCAGACTTGATCTAGGTATATGTTAGATCGTTATCAGAAAAAATGAGTGTGATAAAGTGAGCGGAAACTGTAGGTAAACAGATTTTGTTAAATATTAACAAAAAGCCTGTATGCCTTTTGTATCAATAGGTAAACGATTCATGCTAATAATCGAATGCAAGTTATTATACAGAAATACCGATAATAATTGTATATCAAAATTGAAAGGAGTCGGCCATGGATCAAGTTATGCAAGATATAGTTGAAAAATATGATGTAAGATTAAACGTTCTTGAGTATACAATTGATTTCGTAACGTATGATCTGGATTTAATCGTTTGCATGAACTAAGCTTTAAAACGGTTAACATCAATCTTCAGTTGCCTTCTCCATCGTTAGGGTTAATTCGCTCGCGTTAAATAATCAAAAAAAATATAAGTGATCTGTTGAGCTTTGGATGTATACCTGTATAATTATTTATCAGAGGGGTAAACTTATGAAACTGATAGATACGCAGGATGCAGACAATATTAAAAATATATTTGAGAAATTGAAAGAATCAGTTAATCTGGTTTTGTTTAATCAACCTGAGAATCTTCAGCAAAATGAAATCCAATCTTTTTTAGAAGATGTTGCTTCTCTTTCTAATAAAATAAACCTGTCTATATATACAGCAGATGAGGATGCCGAGTACACTAAAAAACTAAATATCGATAAATTTCCCGCAATTGCTGTTTTAGATAAAGTGAATAAAGATACGGGGATTCGGTTTTATGGCATGCCCATCGGACAGCAGATCCATCCATTTATCAAAAGCATTCTCGAAACATCTGGATTTAAAGATCCTATCCCAAAGCAGATTGAAAAAAAAATTAAAAATGTCAAAAAAAGTATTCGCATAGAAGTGTTTGTTGAACTGAAATGCAAGTATAGTCCACTGGCTGTTATGGCAGCCCAGAGACTGGCATTAGAAAATACCAATATAATGGCAGATATGGTTGATTGTCGAAAATTTTCATCTTTGGCAAAATCAAAAAATATTAGAGGAACCCCCACCATAATTATTAATAACAAGGTGGAGTTAACGGGTGCTCAAAATTTTGTACAATTATTAGCTGCAATCAATAAAGTTTAATAGCTGTTAAATAATATTAAAGAGGAGATGGATGATGAAAAAAATAATAGTAACAATTCTTATGTTAATTATGACTCTCTGTTTTGCAGCAGAGAAACTATCGCAAGGAACCTATGCAGTTTTTGTCACTTCGATGGGAAATATTACATGTGCATTGTATCCAGATAAAGCTCCAATTACCGTTAAAAATTTTATTGGACTAGCAACAGGTGCTCAGCCATGGATGGATGCAACCGGTAAAAAAATTGATCGACCTTTATATACAAACTTGATTTTTCACAGAGTGATCCCTAATTTTATGATACAAGGTGGGGACCCATCAGGAACTGGAAGGGGTGGACCAGGGTATCGGTTTCAGGATGAATTTGATCCATCTTTAAAGCATGATAAAGCTGGACGGTTAAGCATGGCTAATTCTGGACCAAATACTAATGGAAGTCAGTTTTTTATTACCCATATACCAACTCCGTGGCTGGATAATAAACACACTATATTTGGTCAGGTCGTTGAGGGAATGGATGTTGTCACTGCAATTGGGAATGTTCCACGCGATCAACGGGATAAACCGTTAAAGGATGTTATCTTAAAAGAAATAATCATTAAAACGATAATAGAGGGAAAAGATGGCCGTCCATCAGATAAATTAGAGCTGCAACAGGATAAACCAGTTATCTTAGAATAAAATAAATAAACTCTTTATTTATTTTATTCTATCTAATATTATTTAAACGGTATTAATATATTTTCTTCTATGAATTTGGGGTAGGAATGGTTTCAAAGAGTAAGTTTATAACAACATTATCTGTTAGCTATATTTTTCTAATGTGGTTTTTTGTCATGATTACCCGAATAGGTTCACCGTTTCTGAGTGGGCAACCCTATACAACGGATTTTTTGCTTAGAACAAACTTGCCAGCAATTATTCTGGGGCTTATTACTTTACCTATACTTATCCATTATATTTCAAAATTTTATGACAAACAGAATTTTAATCTTCAGCTAAAAATTTTATCAGTTGTTATAAAAATTGCAATGGTGGCTCCTTTGTATACTTTCGCTTTGCTAATATTAACTTCGGATTATGACTATGTTTACATGATGTTAATTGCAGTCAGTTTATTGATTGCTGGATTTAATGTGACCTATTCAATTACCTTTTTTGTTGCGCGATCAGTCCGTAAATATTTTTCACAGTTAGATAATCAAATGCTTAGTGTTACGATTAAAAGCAAATTACTATTTATATTGCTATTATGTTTGAATGTTATTTTTGTTTTTATTTACAGCATGCATGATCTTTATCGAAACAGTAACATTCGGAATGAAATCAGTTTTATTAAAAGTATTTCCTATCGCAGTATTATTGAATTAGGAGATTCTTCTAAACTTTCAGCATTTTATGGTCGACTTCAAAATGTTATTCCAAGTATCCAAATTATTGTTCTTGATAAGGGGCATATTGAATATATGAGTAGTGGTATAAATTCGGTGGATACGACTTCTCTTGTGGCTGATTTTAATGGTAATGAGAATAATTATATGCTAAAAGATAAAATGATTTTTATTCAAGCATCAGATATTATTGAGGGGAAAAACGTTATTTATATTCTTCCACTGAACTATATTTATAGCAAAATGTATAAGGAGTTGTTTTTCCCCCTTCTTATTCTGGGTATTCTTGGTTTAGTATTTACCATTTTTTTCATCTATTCTATAAATCGAGTTACCGAACCAATCGCGAAGTTAAATGATTTAGTATTAGAGATTGTCTCTAAAGGAGATATAAACCAACAGATTGATAATAATACCTATGATGAAATTGGGGTATTGTCAGGATCGATGAATCAGTTGATGTCCAATTTGCAAGATTTAGGTTTAATCCTTCAACAAATAGCTAAAGGCAACCTCGAAGTGGTCATTCCGATTAGTTCAAAAAAAGATATCTTGCGCCAGAGTTGTATCGATATGGTCAGCCAGTTGACTAAAATTGTTGCCGAGGTACAAAAAATTTCATTATCAGTTGATACAGGAAGTAAAGAACTGACGTCGGCGTCTATTAATATTTCTGATGGTGCCATGAGGCAGAATGATATGGCAGAGCAAGTGATTCAGGCAGTTGAAAAGACTTCCAGAATCATCGATCAGAATACTGTTTTTTTACAGGAAAATGAAGCGAATGTTCGACAGGTTGTTAAGGATGCGGAGTTAAGCAGTTTAGCAGTTGTCGAGGCAATCAGCTCTATGAATATGATTTCTAATAAAGTTGGTATTATCGAGGAGATATCTCGGCAAACCAATCTACTGGCACTTAATGCCGCAATTGAGGCTGCCAGAGCAGGGGATCATGGGAGAGGTTTTGCAGTAGTTGCGGCTGAGGTTAGAAAATTAGCGGAAGGTAGCCAACGAGCGGCAAGTGAAATTAATGAATTATCTGTTAATACTATGCAGATTTCGGAAAATGCAAATATGCGTATTACGAAAATTGTTCCTGATATCAAACAGGCTGCTGATTTAATTATTAAAATTAGTGAATCAAGTCAGGATCAACTTAAGTCCGTAAAGGAAGTTGTAACGGCAATGGATAATTTAATGCGAATCATTCATCAAAATACTGCTGCTGCAGAGGAAATGTCCTCACTATCTGAAGAGTTATCTGCTCATTCGGATATTCTTCATTCATCGACCAATTATTTTAAGTTATAGCAGTCACTCTATAGATCTTTAAGTAATACGTTTGCTCTGGATTTAATCATTGTTTCGTTTAGCTTCGACATATGTTTTTTTAACGATACCATTTCGGTACTATCCATAATTTTAAGTGTGTGGTTCCCAGCATCATCTAATGCGCTTAAAACGTAATGGATGGTATACGCATTGATATCTCGAGTGGGTTGATACAGCACATCGTTTGTTTTATTTTGTTTTACCTCAAAAATCAGTTTGGCTTCGTGAAGCTTTAGCAGCAATTGTTGAGCTAAGCGGAGTGGTACTCCCACTAGTTTTGCTACGTTATTGGCTGAAAGAGGCTTCGTTCCATTTGCAAAGGCTTTTATCAAGATAGTCATGATTAGAATATACAGATGTTTCTTTTGATGATCATTAATATTCAGACATCCAAGACTATTTTCAAATTCGTTCGCATTTTGATGCGCATAGGAAATTTCAGCACCGAAGAGAACGATTGACCAACTAAATTGAATCCATATCAATAAAAAAGGTAGCGCTGCAAAACTGCCGTATATGGCATTGTATTGAGATATATTAATCTGTATGATGATGGATCCCCATTGAATAAACTGGAAAAACGTTCCCGCAAGGATTCCTGCGATAATACCGGATTTAAGTTTTACATGATTATTCGGCATGAAAATGTAAAGAAGGGAGAAGAGTATCCATATGACGGCATAGGGTAATAATTTTAAACAAATGATCAGGAGTGGACTAACGATTTTTAAATAATTTAGTTGATTAATTTTCTCCCAAATTTTCGAGACGTTTTTATTTCCCAGATGTCTTTTGATATGAAATTTCGTAATTGTTTTAGCATAAATGAGTTCCTTATAAGAAAAATATATCATAGAAGGAGGATTAATTCTACTTAATGGGGGTTGCGAGATAGCATCAATCAGAGCTTGGATAATTGATGCTATCTATGTGTCTAACGGCAAGCTTCAATCAAATTCAATTCTTTTCCAAGCACAATCAGCTTTTTTCTAACGGTAAAGATTTCGGAGTATATTTTTTTGTTTTTGATATATCCATATTCCTTTGCCAGATAGATTTGTGCCTCACAGTCTGCTTCTGCGCACAGCAAATCTTTAATTAACGAAATGCAGTCTTCTTCGCATTGCTGTGATTCGATGTAGCGTTTAATCATCATATTGATCCATGTTGGATAGTCGATACCAAGGGAGCAGACTCCATAGGTTTCTTCACCCGGCAATTCTGCTCGAATTGCTTTTATCGATTCAACAATATCCATGATTTTTCTCCATTGTTCATCTTTTATTAATAATATTCCCATAAGAAATGATCTCCTTTCTATACTATTTCGGCCTACCGATTTTTTTTATTTGTTGCATCAGTCCCTGTACTGAACAGCTGTTGGATATATATCGATCAGGAAGATTCAATATTTCGTTAGAAATTATTCAATAATTTAATGCGTTATTAAAAACAGACAATAGAGCCATTCATCACCCATGTGATGATAAAACCCCTCTGTCTTGGGATAGCAGTTCTCTCTCCCCTTCCTCTCGATAAATTCAGGAGCAGAAAAAATATAAAATGAAGCAATTGTTTAGTTGAGCTATTTATTATTAACGTTTATAATACGTAACATCATGAAACAAAAAGTTGCGTTAATTACAGGAATTACTGGCCAAGATGGTTCATATTTAACGGAATTATTATTGGAAAAAGGATACATGGTTCATGGTATTAAACGTCGAAGTTCATCATTTAATACCAGCAGAATTGACCATGTGTTCAAAGACCCCCATGAAAAGCATGTCCGAATGAAGCTTCATTATGGCGATTTAACAGATAGCACCAATCTAATTCGAATTATACAAGAAGTACAGCCAGATGAAATTTATAATCTAGCGGCGATGAGTCATGTTCATGTCAGCTTCGATACTCCGGAATATACTGCCAATGCAGATGGTCTTGGGACACTTCGAATTCTTGAAGCAATCCGATTACTTGGGTTGACGGAAAAAACAAAAATTTATCAGGCGTCTACCAGTGAACTTTATGGGAAGGTACAAGAAATTCCTCAAACAGAAACGACCCCTTTTTATCCTCGTAGTCCTTATGGTGTAGCAAAAATGTATGCCTACTGGATAACAGTGAATTACCGAGAAGCCTATAATATGTTTGCCTGTAACGGGATATTGTTTAATCATGAAAGTCCTCGGCGAGGCGAAACCTTTGTCACACGCAAGATTACACGTGCCGTAGCAAAGATTGTTTTAGGAATGGATCATAAAGTATTTTTAGGTAATTTAAATGCAAAACGAGACTGGGGGCATGCCAAAGATTATGTCGAGGCCATGTATTTAGTTTTACAGCAGGATAAACCCGATGATTATGTCATTGCAACCGGAGTTACCACCGAAATAAGAGAATTTGTTAGACGTGCATTTCTTGAAGTGGGTATTGAACTTGAATTTAAAGGAATTGGCATGAAAGAGAAAGCGATTATTTCAAAAATCAACCAAACTGTTTATAAAGCAAAAACCGGTATGGCCGATA
Source organism: Candidatus Margulisbacteria bacterium GWF2_35_9 (assembly GCA_001783275.1). Classification (GTDB taxonomy): domain Bacteria; phylum Margulisbacteria; class Riflemargulisbacteria; order GWF2-35-9; family GWF2-35-9; genus GWF2-35-9. The sequence continues at coordinate 7,482 of MFRH01000054.1, read as the reverse complement.
TGGCTGTTAAAGAGGGACAAGTGGTCGTAGAAGTTGACCCGATGTATTTTCGACCCACGGAAGTTGAAATTCTGATTGGTGATGCCAGCAAAGCTAAAAAGGTATTGGGTTGGCAACCGAAACACACCTTGGCAGATTTAATTACAGAAATGATGGATAGCGACATTGATTCCTTTCGACGAGACAAAACCTTAATGAAACACGGATTTGATATCATTGATAGTTGCGAACGATAGTGACTAAAAAGACCCGTGTTCTTCTCACCGGTTCGACTGGAATGGTCGGACGAAATCTCCTAGAAAACACTGCTTTAAAAAATTATAATTTCTTAACTCCCAATGAAGCAGAGTTGAATCTGTTTCAGTATGAGGCAGTGGATGCCTATCTGAAAACAAACAAACCGGATATGATTATTCATGCGGCGGGTCGCGTCGGCGGTATTCAGGCCAATATTAAATACCCGGTGGATTTTTTGGTTCAGAATCTGGACATGGGGCGAAATATGATTATGGCAGCCAGAGCGAACCAGATTAAAAAATTATTAAATTTCGGAAGCTCCTGCATGTATCCGAGGAATGCACAAAATCCCTTAAAAGAAGACCAGATTCTTCAAGGAGAGCTTGAACCGACCAATGAGGGTTATGCCCTGGCGAAAATCACGATTGCCAGGTTATGCGACTACGTATCCAGAGAAGATGACTCTTTTTATTATAAAACGATTGTGCCTTGTAACCTGTATGGCCGATACGATAAATTCAGCCCTGAAAATTCACACCTGATTCCGGCGATTATTCGCAAAGTTTACGAGGCGGTTAAAAGCGGGGATCATGACGTTGAGATATGGGGAGATGGCGAAGCCAGACGGGAATTTATGTATGCCGGAGATTTGGCGGATTGTATCAGCCAATTAATTGGGAACATCAAGGCGTTGCCTTCAGTCTTAAATATCGGCTTGGGTGTGGACTATACGATCAACCAATACTATCAAACGGTTGCTAAGGTAATCGGCTATAAGGGAACGTTTAAGCATGATTTAAACAAGCCCGTTGGTATGGCTCGTAAACTTGTGGATGTTAGTAAATTAACATCATTAGGTTGGCAGTATAAAACATCTCTCGAATCTGGTATAGAAAAAACGGTTCAGTATTTTATTGAAAATGAAAGTCGGGTGAATAAATGATTAAAGTAAGTGTCGGCGATATTAAGCTGGGTGAAGATGAACGCAAATTAATTAACGAGATTGTTGACAGTAATCGATTATCCGAAGGGCCGTTGACTCGAGAGTTTGAACGTTTGTGGGCCGAATTTATTGGAACAAAATTTTGTGTTGCAGTCAACTCTGGAACGTCAGCACTCATTGCCGGATTATATGCCTTACTTTATGACGATCGATTCCCCAAAGTTAAAAAGGGAAGTAAAGTCATTACCTCTCCTGTCACCTATATTGCAACTAGTAGTGCGATTGCGCTTGCTGGCATGGAACCAGTTTTTGTCGATATCGATCCAATGACCTTTACCTTAAAAGTGGATCAAGTTGAAGCACTGTTAGAAAGTGGCAATCCGGATGAGTATTCCATGATTCTCCCGGTACATTTAATGGGTTATGTTAATGATATGGACGAGATTAATCGCATTTCAAAAAAGTATGATCTTGTAGTATTTGAAGATAGTGCTCAGGCGCATGGTTCATTATATAAAGGTAAAAAAGCTGGGACCATGTCGTTGTTGTCGGATTATTCATTTTACATCGCACACAATATTCAAGTAGGGGAGATGGGTGCCGTTGTCACAAGTGATAAGAAGATCCGAGATAACATAAAAAAAATAAAGGCAAACGGCCGATATTGTGCGTGTCCGGTTTGTACTCGGTCAAAAGGAATCTGTCCATACCAGAATGACGATTTTGACCCCCGATTTACCCACGAGTTTTTGGGATTTAATTTTAAGATTAATGAATTCCAAGCCGCAATTGGCATTCCGCAGGTAAAACGGATTAAGGATATTATTGCAAGTCGTCAACAAAATGTGGAATATTTGAATCAACAATTAGATGGTTTGAAGCATGTATTGCAACTTCCGTTGTTTTCAAAAGATGTCAGCTACTTAGCCTATCCATTGGTCATCAAAGATAAACTACTTGAGAGACAACCAATCATGAGAGAGCTTGAATCAAAGGGACTGGAAACTCGTCCCTTGTTTGGATGTATTCCCGCACATCAACCGGCATTTAAATATTTGAAGCAACAATATGAAGGAAAGCTTCCCAATGCCGATTATGTTGGTTCATCCGGTTTTTATATTGGGTGTCATCAATATCTAAAAAAAGAAGATTTGGACTATATTGTAGTATTATTAAAAACAGTGTTTAAATAAGTGAATGAAATATTCAAAACAAGAACTTAAAAATATAGCACTAGCTTGGTCTGCCTTTACGCTTCTTATTTCCATTTGGCCGATAATTTTTAGTGGACATGGGGTAAGGCTTATTTTTTTGTATCTTAGTGTTTTTTTCTTGGTTGTTGCGTTTACTATTCCACACATACTGGCTCCATTATATTTTATCTGGATAAAACTGGGTCGTATTCTGGGGTATATTAATTCACGAATTATTTTGACCCTATTCTATGTCATATTTATTGTTCCAACTGGTGTGGTGATGAACCTATTTCAAAAAGACTTATTAAAGAAAAAAATAAATCAAGCTGATTCCTATTGGGAAGATAGACCAATTCAACCCGGAAGCATGCAACGACAATTTTAGGAGGTAATTATGGAGTTTTTAAAGGAATTATTGTCTTTTTTAAAAGTAAGAAAAAAATTCTGGCTAATGCCAATTATTATTGTCTTACTCTTACTGAGTGTTCTTATTATTTTAGCTGAAAGTGCGGTAATCGCACCGTTTATTTATACCTTATTCTAAATGATCATTCTTGGACTATCGGCCTATTATCATGACTCTGCAGCTGTCATCATTGAAAATGAGACAATTATTGCAGCTGCACAGGAAGAGCGATTTACCCGTAAGAAGCAAGACAGTCGTTTTCCAGAAAAAGCAATTAACTATTGTTTGAGTGCAGCGGGTATTGGTTTAGATAAAGTTGATCGTATTGTTTTTTATGACAAGCCGTTTATCAAGTTTGAACGTCTTCTTGAAACCTATATTGCAGAAGTTCCCAGAGGCCTGCTATCTTTTTGGGTCGCGATTCCACTTTGGATCAAAGAAAAACTCTTTCTAAAAGATTCCTTATTGAAAGAGTTTGCAAAATTAAGTGGTATGTCCAAAGCTGAAATTCACGACAAAATATTATTTTCCGAACATCATCAGTCCCATGCCGCCAGTGCGTTTTATCCTTCTCCTTTTCAAGATGCGGCTATTGTGACGCTTGATGGCGTTGGGGAGTGGACGACAACCAGTATTGCCTATGGGAATGGCAATGATATCAAAATTCTAAAAGAAATTAAATTCCCCCATAGTCTGGGGCTCTTGTATTCGGCTTTTACTTACTATACGGGGTTTAAGGTCAATTCCGGAGAGTACAAAGTAATGGGTTTGGCACCCTATGGGGAACCCATCTATGTCGATCAGATTAAAAAGCATCTAATTGATATTAAAAAAGATGGTTCCTTTCGATTGAATATGAAGTATTTTAACTATGCCACCGGTTTAACCATGACCAATAATGCATTTCATAAATTATTTGGGTCACCACCCAGAAAGAGTGAGTCGATTGTGACGCAAAAAGAAATGGACTTAGCCAGATCCATTCAAGTGGTGACGGAAGAAATTATGATTAAAATTGCGAAATATGCAAAAGATATCACCGGCAGTAAAAATTTATGTTTGGCCGGAGGGGTTGCATTGAACTGTGTTGGAAACGGGGAGATACTTCGATCGAAACTATTTGACAACATATGGATACAACCAGCCGCAGGAGATGCCGGAGGAGCCTTGGGTGCAGCTTATGCCGCTTATTATATGGAATATGACCATGCACGCACAATATCGCCTTCTGAGAGAGACAAAATGCAAGGTGCATTTCTTGGTCCAGCAAATACTCCTGAAGAAATAAAACAAACCTTGGATAAATATCATGCGGTCTATGAGGAAGTAACGGATGAATCTGTGTTGCTTAAAACAGTTGCAGTCGCTCTTGATGAAGGAAAAGTTGTCGGTTGGCATCAGGGCAGAATGGAATTTGGTCCCAGAGCATTAGGTGGTAGAAGCATTCTGGGCGATGCCCGCAGCCCGGCGATGCAGAAGAAAATGAATTTAAAAATAAAATACCGAGAATCCTTTCGGCCATTTGCTCCCAGTGTATTAGCCGAGGATGTATCAGCTTATTTTCAGCTTGATGTGCCGAGTCCATACATGCTCCTAGTTGCACCAGTTCAGATTCCAATTCGTATTCCCTTGTCCAAGGATGAGAGTGGTCTCTTTGGCATTGATAAACTAAATGTTCCAAAATCGACGATTCCTGCCGTGACCCATGTGGATTATTCTGCCCGTGTTCAGACCATTCATAAGGACACAAATCCTCGGTACTATAAGTTGATTGAGGCCTTTAAAAAAATCAGCAAATGTTCTGTAATCGTCAACACCTCGTTTAATGTTCGAGGGGAACCGATTGTTTGTTCACCCCAAGATAGCTACACTTGTTTTATGCGAACAGAGATGGATATGTTGGTGATTGAAAATTTTATCCTATATAAAGACAAACAACCGGAATACACCGAAACTTCAAATTGGCAGAATGAGTTTGAGCTTGATTAGTTAACATGAAGAAGCTCATACTCGTAAATATCGTGATTCTTTTTATTGGCCTTGTATTTATTGAAGCTGTCTGGCGAATGGTATCATTAAATAATTTTAGATACAGTGTGAATGTATTAACGAACACCCAGTACACATCTGATATTTCATCACTCTACAAATCTTCAAAGAAAATGATCTCTTATCATCGAGACAAAAATGGCTTCAGGGGAGATTATAAAAAAATTAGCGATATTGATATTCTGGTCGTGGGTGGAAGCACAACGGACCAGCGCTATATTGATGACTCGCAGGAATGGTGCCATGTGTTGCAGGA
>MFRH01000054.1:0-2387 GCA_001783275.1 Candidatus Margulisbacteria bacterium GWF2_35_9 | reverse complement strand
GTAACGGTAGTCAATGCAGGGGTTGATGGCCAGTCATCCTATGGTCATATTAAAAATTTTGATTTATGGTTTTCAAAAATTAAATTATTACGTCCAAAATATGTTCTCTTCTATGTCGGAATAAATGATTTTTACAAAGATACCGATTACTCAAATGAAGACATGAATGTGAAAGCTAAAAGCGTAATCAAAAAATCGTTTTTGTACTATGCATATCGCGTGCTTAAAGGAATGGCTCTGGCGCAATCAAGTAGCATTAGCCATCGGGCTATGGATTTTAAGGCTATTAAAACAACCCAAATCCCACTTATTGATAATGATCAGTATTCTGTTTTAATGTCGGATCGTTTGAAAAACTATGACGCACGTCTGAAGATATTGATTGAAAAAACAAAGAAAATAGGCGCTATTCCTGTTTTTATTACTCAACCCAGAAACATCTACTGGATGGAAAACGGTCATCTTGTTGGGATTGTTGATAGTTATAAGTTTAATGGTGTGGAATATAATGGGGTAGACCTGTACTATATGAATCGATTGATAAATCAAACGACGATGGCTCAGGCTGGAGAGAGTATCTGTATCGATTTGGATAATGAGCTAAAATTTAATAAAGATGATTTTTATGATTATGCTCATAATACGCCGTTGGGTTCAGAAAAAATTGGTCGGTATTTGGCTGAAAAAATGGACGTAATTTATAAGTAGTTCTATCTAGTTTATACAAGTTTTCTTAGTTGCGTTCTTCTTACGTCATCCTGACTGAAATGGAGGGGCCTTTAAATTATAAAAAACTGATCCTTCATACTTTTTTAAAAAAGTATGTCACTCTCTTTCGACATCCTGTCTCAATCCATTGACCACCACTCACTCACTGACGCAAACATCCATGTTTGCTTTTCCTCCCTATGGTCGGCGTTTGCTCGGTTACGCAAAGCAAGGCGTTTTGCTCACAAAAAATTAAGCCCGAGTGCTCCAGTCTTTGAATTCTTTAATTCATTTTGCTAACGGGCAAACTCATCATCCTGATTCGGTTGCCCTAAAAAATCTTCCTGATTTTTCTACGTTTACTTCGCAAAGAATTATTAAGCAAGTTCTCATTACGAGGTTTCTTGGTTACTTTCTTTTTACGCAAAAGAAAGTATGAATATTCTGAATAAGGATATTAGTGGAAAACTTGACTATATATACTATAGATAATAATATGAAATTATGCTTAATATACAAGAATATCAAGATTCTATTAATATAATTTGTCGAAAATACCCGATAAAAAAATTAGATTTATTTGGATCAGCCTTAACTGATAAATTTGATAAGCATACAAGTGATATAGACTTACTTGTGTCGTATCATAATTGTGATGAAGAGACCGATTACTTTGACTTATACTTAAATTTCAAAACAGAGATGGAAGAATTATTTAAAAAAAAGATAGATTTGGTTGTTGATAAACAGTTTAATAATCCTGTGTTCTCCAACAGTATAAAGAATGGGAAACGAGTAATATATGAACGATAAAACAAAGAAATATTTGTATGATATTATTAATTCTGCAAAAGAAATAGATCAATATACTCAGAATTTTAGTTTGAAAGATTATCTTAATAATAAACTTATACAAAGGGCAGTGGAAAGGAATTTTGAAATTATTGGAGAGGCACTTAATAAAATTAAGTTTATTGATGATGAAATTTTACAATCAATAAGTGAGCACCATAAGATTATTGCTTTTCGTAATATTCTTATACATGGTTATACTGATATTGATGAAAAAATGGTTTGGTCTGCAGTTGTAAAACACCTTCCTTTATTAAGACTAGAAATAAATAAATTATTGATGTTGTAGCCAGTTCACAATATTGTAATTTTATACGAGATTTCTTGGTTGCTTTCTTCTTATGTCACCCGACTGAAATGTGTCTTCATACTTTTCTTTAGAAGAAAAGTACCAAAAGAACTTCAGCACCGTGCTTCACTTGCAATAATCCTAAGCTTGTTCCCTCCCACTCTCACTCGACATCCAGTCTTGTTCCATTGGGCTCCACTCGGTCATTTCCGCAAACATCCCTGTTTGCTCTTCCTCCCTTAGGTCGGCATTCCCTCGGTTTCACTTCGCTCACACTCGAACTATGGACTACTCTCGTTCCGCATCCTGCTCCACTCCATTAGCCTCCACTCGGTCATTTCCGCAAACATCCTTGTTTGCTCTTCCTCCCTTAGGTCGGCATTCCCTCGGTTTCGAAAAACAAGTTTATCTCACTTCGTGTCCATCTCGCTGAAAAATCTTCCTGATTTTTCTACGGTTACTTCGCAAAGAATTATTAAGCAAGTTCTCGCAATGTGCTGGTAAAATGAACTGGTGGCAATTTTAGCTTGCTTCACAC
>MFRH01000053.1:32308-35098 GCA_001783275.1 Candidatus Margulisbacteria bacterium GWF2_35_9 | reverse complement strand
CTTGAACTGCTTTACAGACACCTTCATATAACTGTTTTTTCTCTGTATCAGTTAGTTCTTCACCGTTCTGCATTCTTTCCATAAGTGCAAGAGTTTTATCATCAAACAAATCCTTGGCATATGAATTTAAAAAGTCCTCTGCCTTGGCGATGTTTTCATCACTAACATAAGATTCGATCGCTACTAAAGAGCCATCATCTGTTTCAACACTAACACTACCGGAATCTTTATTAGATACATTATAAGACTTAGTTATATCACCAGTTGAATTAAATTCTTCTACATCACCAGTTTTATTATTTAGCGTATAGCCAGATCCATCTGCTTTTTTAACAGTGGACACATCTCCTTCTGTTGTTAATGATACGCCTGCCGCAGCGGCTCCATCCTGCATTATTTTATCGGCCGCACTTGGATCAATTACTTTTCCATCAGGACCTTTAATAACGTCTCCGCCTTTACTATAATCCACCATTAGTCCACTAGCAAAAACTGCATTAAGAATACTTCCATGGCTTAGATTTTGTTTAAATGATTCCACGTCATAATCATCTATTTCTATCGTTCCAGTAGCGTCATCATCTAAATCATAGCTTGCTTTATGGTCTTCATGCTGAACTGTTCCTTGTGTTGGAACATCTTCGCCTTCAACCGTTGTTTTGGGACTGGTGGCACCCAATAAATCTTTTACAGCTGGTTCTATTTCTTCAAAGCCCTCTGTTCCACCAATTGACTCGATCAACGAATCCAATTTCTTTTTAACATCTGCAGCAATACTTTCTTTTACAGCTCCATCTGTAATAGTCGGATCATTCATTGTAAATAAATCGGCAAAGATATTGTCTTTTGTTTCACTACTAATACTTTTTGTAAAATACGTCGCTAAATCTTTGCTCGTAACACCCATATCCTTCAATTTATCGCAAACTAACAACGCATCGTCCATATTACTGGACTCCATCCATTCTTCAGTAACATATTCATCCAATTGAAAATTTTCCGCTGTATTCTTAGTTCCATAACCTGAGGTTTGTTTTAACCCATCCGCTGCGTCACTTAACCCAATCTTATTTAAATACTCGGCAGCCTCTTCATCGGTCATAGTACTAATCTGTTCTTCTAGTTCAGTTGCGATGGTTACATTTTTAGTTGTCTGCTGTATAGATGAAGTTGCAGATTGTGCTGATACTGATCCACTCATTATAATTCCCCCCCATTCCTTTTATTATTTTCTATTTTATAATTTTTTTATGTAAACTTTGCTTAAGGTGAGTTTTTGTCTCACCTTAAGCCATCATTGTTATTATTGTTTTATTACTACTGATCTGGACTTTCATATCTATAATCAATATTTGAAATACTATCCATTGCTACTTTAAGCCCCTTAAATATTCCATCTGTATCATCAGTTACCATATCTTCTGCAATACTACTTGTATCCACTGCATCGTCTAATGATAAATCTTCAGTATTATCTGTTTCTACTGTTGGACTTACAGAAGAACTTGAAGTTGTACTATTGATTGAACTGCTCATATCTTCACCCCCTTTATTTTTTCTTGTTTTATGTAATTCTCTATTTATAATATCGTCATTTTTATCTTAAAACATGTATCTATTTTTTCTGATGCTTATTTCTGAGCTGTCGATGCGCCTACCCATGTCTTAAAGAAATCACTTCGCATCATACCCTTTAGCCAATTCATAATAAGGTCCCCAGAAATTGATTTTGCCTCAAGCCAATTCCCTTTTGTCTCATATTCAGGATTTCCATCCTCATCATACAGAAGATTTCCATCATCATCTGTTTTTTGAACCTCGGAACCAAATATTCGATCCATTAACCCCATTTTCTGATTTAATGCATCCAAAGTACCGGTTGCAATATTCTTGTCCGATAATCCATCATCCTCAAAAGCAACAACATTTACAGCGTCAAAACTTTCTTTCCAGTCACCAATACCAGTAAACTCACTATAACTAGCTAATTTATTATAATAATCAGAATACTTCGTACCTAATGCCATCATTTCCGAACTTAATTTATCGACGTTATCACTCCCATATATAATCCCAGTGTTATTCTCTTCCACTAATGATTTTAAGCTATCCAGAGTACTTCCCATGTCCTCAATGGTATCCGGAAGTGTTGGCAGAACCTCACTCTGAAACCTTGAGGATCGTATCGACCAAACTTGACTATCAAAATTTTCTAGAAAACTGGCTCCGTCCTCTGTATCACCAAGAGCACCGATAAAAGCCTCCATATCATCAAAAGACATTGCACTCGTATTACTTAAGTACGCCAACTTTTCGGCATCCGTTAACTTCATAAATTCACTAGTATCAATATCACTGGTATCTTCAGTCTCACCAATATCTTCTATATCGAGAGCTACGTCTGTTTTACCGGTTACATCTAAAATACCATCGTCAAAACCTGAACTTAAAGAATAATCCCCACTGTCATATGTTATAGATAGCGACGCATCCGTAATATTATTTTCTTTTAGTACGGTACTTAATTCCGACTCACTCAGCTCTCCATCCTTTACATACTTTGAAACATCAATGCTTGTCCCGTTAATACTTATTTCACTCATTATCTATCCCCCCTTTTCGCTATTATTTATTAATTAACTTGTTAATTTTTTATTACTTTTTGCTGATGTTACAAAATCATCATAAAAAGGATCCACTGGATTCATCACAATATCATCCAGCTTATCTGAAAGTGTTTCGTCTTCCGATGCATTTTGCAATGCAGCTGCAGTTTGAATACTATCTGGA
>MFRH01000053.1:15742-32293 GCA_001783275.1 Candidatus Margulisbacteria bacterium GWF2_35_9 | reverse complement strand
TTATTATATGACCGTTGAGTACTAACACCTCTACTTGCAATATCTTGCACCTGACTCTTGTAATAGTTTGTAACCGGAATACTCTTAAGACTGGTAGATGCTATATCGATACATTTAACTTCGGACTCCAAGCTATCCTCTACTGATACATGAGAACTGTTATATGTAAGAGAAGCAATATTATTTACATCCAAGCCTGCTTTTGACAATTCATCCAGACTCAACTCTTCTTCAACAGTCCCTTGCACAGTGTATGAACTACCATCTTTTAAAAAAACCCCAATATCTAAATCTGACATATTTAATTCCCCCTTTTTTTTATTGATCCATATTTGATAACATTCTATATTACATATAACGTCATTAATTAATTAAAACTTGTATTTATATTTTATGGTATATCAACCATAGGGGTCATAGCTGTCCGGTCTTTTTTTCAGGGAGATAAAAAAGAGCCCTCCGATTAAAATATAGTTGGGAAACCAATAAAAAAAGGAGGGCTATATAATGAAATATCAAAACAGTATCTTTCGTCAACTACTAGAATTTATTCCGAGAGATAAATTTCAAGAAATTGTAAATAAGTATGATGGGGACAAGAAGACACACAAATTAAATTGTTGGACACAGTTCATAGCGTTAAGCTACAGCCAGATACGGGCTATGGACAGTATTCGCACAATTGAAACATAATTCTTACCTGCCGGATATGGTTGTTATCACCGACCAAAATATCCAGATATTCTACGAATGGTCACCTATGTAGACCCAGAAACAGGACAAATTTATCGATTTTTAACTAATCTTGAGATTTTTCGAGCTGAAACTATCGCATTAATTTATAAACAACGTTGGCAGATTGAGTTATTTTTTAAATGGATTAAACAACACCTGAAAATAAAAGTATTTATTGGTAATTCACGAAATGCAGTGATGACTCAAATATGGGTTGCTATGATCGTTTATTTGATCTTCTGGTATTTTAAACATCAGACAAAGTTTAAGGGCACGTTATTTCACTTGGCCAGTATTATAAACGAAATTCTCTTTTCCCGAGTTCACCTTCTTGATATTCTCGGGTTTAACAACCCAGATCCACCGTCATTTAATGATTCTGGCCAATTATTACTCTGGTGTTCCTGAAAAAGACCGGACAGCAGTGCATAGGGGTTGAATTAACGTGAATTTTTACGTTTGAGATAGAGTTGAATAAAAACTAATAAGCGTGCTCTCAAATAGATTATTGGCGTTGAGATAATACTTTGATGATAATGGATTCATGCTCAAATGTTTCTGGGTATAAAAATCAACTCTTTTTTTTATGTCTGTAGGTGAATTAAAGCTCTGAAGATAGTGGATTTGTTCGGATGATAGGAGTTTATTACTGAAACACTCTTCAAAAAACAGTTGAAAGGTATTATTCATACGAGGAATGATATCTGCTGATATCATTCTATATATTAGGGACTCTAGCAGTATATAACGAAACTGTGTTTCATCATCTTCCGTATATATCATCACATCTTCCTGATAAGAATCCAGAATTAGCTTCTTTCCATATTCCCAGTATTCGGATTTTCCGAAAACAAACGATACCAGATACAAAACAAATCCCAATCCAACATTCCCAAACAACAAGCTTAAACTATTATGGGTTGGATCTTTCGATAATTTTGAACTGTCGATCATTTTATTTGTGAATTCAATTATAATCTGATCTAAATGATTTTTATCCGAACACATCTTATATATCAAACAAGACAACACAAACCCCGCCATTCCTTTAACGATAGAAACGGAAGATGCTGTCCCATTTTTTACAAAAATGGCTTTACGTGCAATCGATGTAGAAATATACTGGCTATCCGCAGATTGAATAATATGATGATACAGCGATGTAAAAGCAGTTGCAAAACCAATCCCCTGAAACAACCCAGCTGTATTATTGTAATCCGACGCTAATTCAATCGCCATGGGTTTAAAAACATGAAATACATTTTGTATCCAATTAAAATATAACTTTTTCTTTTTCTTCTGATACAAAACCAGCATTAATAGACCTAAAAAAGGAACCCCACCAATATAATGTGTATTCATTGGTATTATATGTTTTTGATTAAGCATTAAATCATCTGCAATATAAAAAGAAATAGGACGTCTTTTTAATAAATATCTAAATATGTCTTGGGATTTAAAAAGGGCGTTAAACTCCTTATCAGTCTCGTTATAGGGAAACTTTGAGTCACTAGAGATTAATGTTCCTTGCATTTTTTTAAAAGAGGGAACGGATTCAGGCTTTTTTAAAATGGCCGTGTAGCTATAATACAAATTAACCTGCTGATACAAATTTTTTAGAGATAAACTTTTCAGTTTTTTTCTAAGTAACCGATACGTACTTTCTGGACTATACTGATTAACAATCACTTTCCTATTCAATTTTAACCAACGACGATTGATGTTATTTGTAAAATAAGGAATGTTAAAGTTTAAAATTGCACCTATCTCTTCTCGGACAACTTCCGTTGGAAGGATTCTAGAATTCTTAAGATTCCATAAACCCTCATAGTACATGGAAAACTCCTTCCCACTGTTTAATAACAATGGAACATACGCACTATCCCTATATGAACAGTATTTCCGTGTACTTCGGATAATGATCCGCGGGTTCACTTCGCTAAAAAAACTCATAATATTATTTAATCGCTCATTTGCATCCATATTTAAAAAAATATGATAAATCTCTGTAAAACCAGTCATTATTTGATCGTTATAGTTCTGAAACACTTGATCTTTTCTGCACACTTCAAAAGGTAGGTGGTAGGCATTCATCATATTTTGATAGACTCGTCCCTTCTCAACCTCACTCAGTGAATGGAAATAATCCGGCATCTTTTTGTCATCAATATGCAGTGAGGGATTCATATTTAAGGAGCTGATGTCTAAAATATCCGTATAAATATAGCTTTCTCTCTGCAGAAAATCAGTTAAGAATAAGTCTCTATAAAATGCAGAAAACCCTTTTTTACCATGATAATTGATGATTGTAAAAAGTGTTTCCATATCCACAAAAACAGGGTGCTCTTCCTGCGCAATCAAATTTTCATAGTGAAAATCCGTTGCTTGAAGCAAATAAAACAAACAGAGATGCCTCCCCATGTTAATATAAAAGTCTTTTATTTTTGTCTCGCTACTGCAGGCTTTCCAACAAACATACTCAATCCATCCGTACTGACCACAGTTTAGTACCTTCAGAGGTTTAAAATCTAATTTATATTCCGCATTTAACCACTGATTAAATAAGAAAAAGGACTCTTCATTTTTCAAACTTCGTGGTTTATATATTAAATTTACCCCCTTATTAAATGTTACTTTTATAACTGTCTGCCCTTGATTATGAGAATCCGACATTTCAGGTGCAATTTCGTTAATATCATTAATGCTGGCGCTAATACCAAATTTAAGGTTAATTTTGTCCATATCTTTTTCAAATCTGTTTAAAAACAACATCACGGCAGCTATAAACCAGTTCATTTGTATTGAAAGTTGCTTTAATAACACAGGATAACGATAATAAACGTTAACAATATTATCTAAAAACACTGAAACATACTCCTTATATTGTGTATGATGTTCTATTTTTTTTCGAGTTGATATTTCGTCTAGATCGCAATCTTTATTGAGATACAAATAAAACTCACTTCCAATAACCTTATTAAACATTGGCTCTATCTTCTTGCAAAAGGCGTATTGTATTGTGGCTAATGCAGATTCATTCAATTTCCATTTCTTTGTTTCTAATCTCTCTCGAATGATTAAGATAGCTATTTCAGAAATTGGCCAGAGAATAGCTATGAAGGGAATCTTATAATCAATATATTTGTCACTGGGAACCACTGACTTACTAATTATTCGTCTAGCAAGGAGATTCCATGATTTATTGACATGATACGTATTTTTCTTTTGATTAAAGCGACTAATCCAATCTTCAACATCTTGCTTTAACCAGTTTCTATCAAGCAACTCTTTATACAGGATCGTTGAATCTAATCCCTCTATTTCAAAATAATATGCAGCATTCTTAATAATTGAACTGAACACTTTATTTAGTGTGTTCGGAATTTCTTTTCTAAAAACAGAGATTTCGTCTGGAGAACTCATGTCTGTTCTAAACCATACTAGAACAGATTGCTATTGATATGTTGATTTGAATTTTTATTGAATTGATTAACTTCAAATTCACCAACTTTTGAACCACTATTATCTTTGCCTAACAAAGATTTGTTATAATCCCCTTCAATTAATAAACTCGGATCGTTGATATCAAGTTTTCCATATTTAAAGTTCTTTAGATCTTTAAAATGCCATCGTTTAATTTTTTGTTTTCCATAACGACTTAGATATAAAAACAAGGTATCTCGATTTGAAAACTTAAACCATACTGGTACATAATTATGATGTTTATAAAGGAATAAATCCTTAAGATATCGTCGAACAGCATTCATTGGACCTTTTCTCATACCAGCGACTGTTTCATAATTAACCCATGTCGCAAACTGAGACTCATCATAATACAGTTTTGTAATACCAAATCTCTCGGGTTCTTTCGTAATCAACGAGTGTTTTCCTGGTGTAAATACGCTCTGTCCGTAAGAGTCGATACAACTGTTGTCATCTAGTATCATCCTGACTGTCTGAAAGGCTTCCTTTACGGTTTCTGTTGGATATGCAAAAAAGATAAAAGCAAAATTCCAAATTCCATGAGAATCAGCAATTTTTAAGGGTTCAAATCGACGCTGTATATCCACACCTTTGTTAATGAGCGTGTTTATTCGATCACATCCAGATTCAATTCCGCACATAATCATTTTACATCCTGCCTGAGATGCCAAACCCAAGACCTCTTCATTAAAACCGAGTTCCGGTCTGCCATTTGTAAACCATGTTATCTGGAGATTCTCTTCTATCACCCTAGTTGAAAATCGCTTCACAAAACTAGGCGACAACATTTCGTCTATAAACACAAATTTGGTTATACCATACTCCCTCGCCTGATAAATATCTCGCATCACATTATCTAAACTCTTAACTGAGACATTCGCTCCATAAAAATGATCGCAAAACGTACACTTTCCCCAGTAACATCCCCTTGATGATTGAATCGGGAGGACTATTTCTGGTGTTAAGTAACCATTTAAATCAAGTTGGCTTAAATCGATAGTCCCCATATGATCTAAGTGCTGTTGCCATGGTTGCTCAGTTGTTTTTTTGATAGTTTGACTTGCCTCATCCCAATAGATAAGGTTATTCACATTATTTAAATCTGTTTGATCTCTTAATGAAGTAATGAGTTGCTCTAAGGGTATTTCTCCCTCTCCCCATATCATACTGTCAGCATATAACTTAAAAAAATCGGTTTCTTTTTCTATCACATCTGTTAAACGGGTAAAGTAATTACCTCCGATCGATAGATGGACGTCTTTCTGATAATGTTTTTTCAGAACATATGCCATATACAATCCAGGTGTTAATTGTGTATCAGTATTAATTGAAAACGCAATCATATTATAGTTTTGAGGAATAATCACATCCTGAACGTATTTATCTATAAATTTATGAAACTGCGTATTATTTGATTTTATAATATTTAGTATCGAGGCAAAATCCATAGTAAAACGGCGATCGATATAAAAAGTGAAGTGAAGATTGGCCGGCATATACGCAATTGATATAAATTCAAAATATTTGTCAAAAAACAAAAAAGCTTCATTAAGCTTCATCGGATCATAGAAGTCTGTTTTACTCTTTAATATTTCAGTAAATTTGCTAACTTTTTCAGCTAATCCCTTGGTAAAGCTTGGTTGTTCACTGAAAAAATGGATAAAAAATCTAAGTTTTTTCTCTTCTTCCTCATTAACTGTTGCATCCTTTTTCTTTTTAATTAAAGAATTTAATAAAACATTATATTCTTTAATTAAATTTTCTATAAATTCTGCGGATAATATCTCATTATAAAATGCAAGGTTTGCATCTAAAATATCTAGAGGAATGTCTTTCCCTTTTAAATATCCTGCCAATGTATATAAGGCAAAGTGTGGATTAAAGGGTGTCCATTGAGGGGGAAATACAATACAACTTTTATAACTATTTGACATAATTTGTCGCCTCTTCAATTAAATTTCTTATAGATTCTGATACGCTTTTATGGTACGCAATAAAATCTTTAACTTTCTGTGCTTTACCAAGGATATCCAAATCTCCCTCTGAAGAAAATATTCGGGTGTTTACTAACTCTTTTTTTATTGTTTGAAGATCATTCTTCTGATTTAAAAGTTCAGCAAGTACTGGATAAACAAGCTCCCTCTTTTCCGGAGGACATTTTGCTTTCATTAAAACAACAAATATATCTATCTTTTTGAAAATGGACTCGTCTTCTAATTGCATATGATTTTCCCTCTATCTTTTAACAAACCCATTTGTAATGGATACAAGTACTACTATAAAATAAACCGTTTCATTTTTCAACCCTCAGGTCAAATATTTGAAACGGTTTATTATTATACTACTATTCTAAACTGCTAATTTTATGTTGCAGTTGAAGTTGTCGTTGTAGCTGTTGTGGCCGTTGTGCTTGATGTTGATTCCGTTGACAGCCCCATTTCAGCTAAAATATCGGCTAATTGAGTTTGTGTTTCAGCAAGATCCGCTTGCACCTGTTTAAAATGATCTTCAAGATTTTTTGCTGTCGCACTATTTGGATCAAATTCCCATAAATCCACTGTTAGGTCATTGATCATATCTTTTATTGTATCAAGACTTTCATCTACTCCTTCCAGCAGAGTGTTAATGCTGGCTTGAAGCTCATCATTTATACCCATTTCATCTAATGTCAATGCGCCATCACCGTTATTTACCATTGTTACTTTATGCCCATCTTTATCGGAAATTTTAACGCTCCAAGAGCCACCGTCAGTACTATGAGTTGTTCCTGCTTGTCCATTAACATCTGTGACTCCTGCAAGATCTTCTGACGTTAAATAAGTAATCTCCACAGTGGAATCACCAATTTCAATAGCTAGAACATAGTCTTTAAGTAGTTCATCAATCTCTTCTGCTGTTTTCCCTTCCATTAACGCTTTCAATTCAGCAGGAGTAACCTCTTTGTTATCAGGTCCATATATTGTACATCCATCAATATTTCCTTCTGATGCTTCAGTAAATAAATCAGTAAAAGTAACATCTCCGTCTTCTGTCCCATCTAGTCCGTCAAGTTCTAACGCTGCACTTACAAACTCACCTAGCGTTTCCAATTTTTCTTTTTGTTCTAATAAAGACTCCCCAACAGTTCGTAATGCATCTATTGTTTCGTCAGATGGCCCACCCGCATCTTTTAATGTTACAAGCATTGAATTAATCTGATCAATGCTACCACCAACGGTTACGACACTTCCTCCGGCATCAGTACCACCAGAACCCATGCCGCAAGAACCAGCCTCTCCGCTGATTGATTCTTCATTTAAAACATCTCCAAGATCATCAGAAGGAGTATAAATTTTCACACTACCTGTACTGGAACTTGTTGAGCTGTTACCATTGCTATCACTTATAAGGTCTATTTCATTATCCTCTGCCCATGTTTCGATATCAGAATCTTTAACCCCATACATTTCTTTAATTTTATCTAGTTCTTCTGTATCTAATCCATCAGATAAATCAATATCAGTTACGCCATCCTCATCAAGGTCATATGCTTTGTTCGCTGTTTTTGCTAAACCTAACGCGGTGCTCATTTCTTCTATACTCATTTTAACTCCCCCTTTTTTATTAAATACTTTTAAAAACTAATTAATTTTGAATTACATAAACTATAACGTTAATTCTCCTCTATAACTTGTATTCGTTTTTTTTAATATATTATAATTTAGGGTTTAAAAGTGATTATGCCTTTGCTAAAAGGCGTAGATTAATATATTTTATCGGGGGAGATTTAAACTTAATACTTACATTAAGCTAGTTAAATTTGTAAAAAAACCTACAATCCACCTAATATCGAAGCATATGCGGTTAGATCGGATGCATCCATAACGCCGTCAAGTGTTTTGCTTAAGCGATTAGCATCCGTTGCAAATTGGCTAAGCTCTTCAAGAATCGCTTTTAGTTCTTCTATCGCCTCTTCATCATCTGTAAGCGCTGTTTGAATTTCGTTTCCCAATGCAAGAATCTGGGGATCCATACCTGTAAGACTAGTATCCTCATTATTTAAATATTGAGCTTCAATATTTTGATTAGTACCAGAAGTATACAAGGGCTCAGGTTCTTTATAACTCCCTGACAAAGACCCTGGCGTATTTATTCCATTAATATTATTTATTCCAGACATTATTTTTCACCCGCCTCTTTTAATAATCCCTTTAATTTATCTTCCCAATCTTTTATAACTCCACGCACGTCATCCACCGCTTCCTTTAATTCTTCAATATTATGTTTACTTGGCGGTGTTATTCTCTTCGCATAAAGCAATGGAACAATAAGTCTTTTCAATTCTTTTTTTACATCAGCTAATACAAGCTTTACATCCTGCAACGTATCATCTGCCTCTACAATGATATTATCCAGAGCTTCTCCCATATTATTATACCCCCTCGCCCATATTATTTGTTAGTTTTATACCAAATTCTTCTAATAAATTTCGATCTTGATCATTATATTTTTCTATATTATTTAATCCCTCTAATCCCGGGAACTGTCTTAAAATATCTAATAAACTGTTCATATTTTCCTTCTGTTCAAGAGTAATCATGCTGTTTTCCTGCAAATTATCAATGACACCGTTACCTGTTATATCCACTCCACATTGAATAATTAATGTTTGTTTTCCATCAACCGGTTGAACTACCTCTGACTTTATTAAACCACCTAGAGCTCCACTGGCTGCCAAATCGTTCATGACATCATTAATTACCGCTAATTCCTCTGCACTTAAATGGTTTTCTTCTTTTTTGCTCGCAGTCGTCTGATCGACTCCATTAACCTTTATATCCGTTCCTTGATATGAAAGATTGTCACTTTGCGATTGAGCTTTCGAAGCACTATTACCTTCTATACTCGAACTGCTAATATAAGAACCAATTGTTTCTTTTGGGGTCAGTTGAATGCTTGGCATTTCCGGCTTAGTTAAAAGGCCGTTGCCATTGATATCAAATGAATTCTGATAGGATAAATCTATATTTGCACTCACTTAAATATTTCCCCCCATTAAGAACAACTTTACTTTTAGTTTTATTACTACAATGATACTAACGTGTTTATCCATGAAAATCTTGCATCGTTTTTTCTCGTTTTTTTTCTTTCATGCTTTTTATAAGACCGGTTAAACTCCTAGCCCCTATAAATACTACCTTTCTCGTCCTGACAAAAAGAACTTATTTTTTCGATACAAAAAAAAAGAATATATAAACGATATATCTGATGGTTAGTTCAGCAAATAACATATTAACAAGAGTTAAATTCTAAGGGGGGAAAAATTATGACATGTCCAATCAGTTCTGCATCGGGCGGAAATACAACAACAAAAAGCTCAAATTGTACTTCATCTGAGGATTTGCTAAACCAGCTTGAAGATACAACTTCGTCTTCTTGTGGAGCTAGTTCAAGTTGTTGCCCCTCTACCTACTCCTCAAGTTCTCTAGAAGCAGAGGGGAAAAAAATTGCCAGTGATTTATCTAGTCAGCTAACTTCTAGTGGGGTAGATTCATCCAAGATCAGTTCAATAGTTTCATCCGTCGAAGGGAATTCAATCGTTATTACAATTACGCTTGCACCCGGAGTAAGCCCTTATGATGCAATCAGTACAGACAGCAATATGACTTACAACCAATTATTTGAAAACTTATTTGCCGACATAACAAACGATTTCACTTCCATTAATGCAACCAGCTCTGGGGGATATACTGCTCCAACGGGTGGCAATCCTCATCCTGGAAAACTTGAAGGCTACAATCTTACCGATGAAGAAATTGATTTTTGTGAAGAAAACGAAATTTCTTTTAAAGGGGACTGTACAGGCAATATCCATCAGATAATTGACGACCTTCAGTTAGTTCCTGAAGACGTGCTACAATCCTGCCCAAATGGAATTACAATCGACTTTTCAAATGACCCTGCTGATTTAGGTGCTGCAGGGTTTTATACAACCGGCGAACCTGGTGAGATAAATGTTCTCAATGGTTCCGATTCATATACTGTGTTACATGAACTGGGTCATTTACTAGATTTTGAAGCCCTTGGAAAACCAAGCAATGATTCAAGCACATGGGGTGACGGGGATTATGTCACTGGTTATGCAGGATTTATGGCTGAAGAAGACTTTGCTGAATCTTTTGTAAATTGGACTTTATATGGAAACGCTTCTTCAGATGAAAATGCCGATTATTTTCAGGATTTAGGAATTCGCGAATAAATATTTAGAGTATATAATCATCATTCAAAAGCCCGTTACAAGAACGGGCTTTTGAATGAAGTTCAATATTTAACTAGTTCTTCTGATTATGTATTTTCATATATATGCGATACATTCTTCTTATGTTAAAATATTTTTTGTTATGATTACTAAAGAAACAATCAAACATCTCGCAGTGCTATCCCGCTTAGAATTTACGGAAAAACAACTGGATAATTTCTCTCATGATTTAGAAAATATTTTTAACTATGCCCAGATGCTAAATGAAGTCGACACCACTGGCATTATCCCATCTTCACATGCCATGCCACTTCAAAACGTATTTAAAGAAGACCGGGTTATTCCCTATCACAATATTGAAAAAATAATGGCTAATGCCCCTCTCGAAGAAAGCCATGCATTTAGAGTTCCTAAAATTCTGGCCGATTAATAATGATACATTTAAATGCTCATGAATTATTTAACAAAATAAAAAACAAAGAAGTATCTGCATTAGAACTGACAAACGCATTCATCACCCATTCAAAAAAAACAAATGCTGTTTTAAATTCTTATAATCTGATCACTGAGGAAATCGCCATAAACACAGCAAACCGTGTTGATAAAAAAATTGCTACTGGCGAGAAACTGGAAATTTTTGAGGGAGTACCCATCGCTATTAAAGACAATATCTGTATCGAAGACATAGAAACAACCTGTTCCTCAAAAATATTAGAAGGATTCAAGCCTCCATATAACGCTACAATTATTGAAAAGCTTAATGCAATGAATATGCCAATTATTGGAAAAACAAATATGGATGAGTTTGCAATGGGCTCCTCCACTGAAACCTCTTTTTATGGAGTATCTAAAAATCCTTGGGATATTTCGACTGTCCCAGGTGGATCTTCTGGAGGATCAGCTGTAGCAGTAGCAAGTGGGCAAGCACCCCTTTCCATCGGCTCAGATACCGGTGGATCCATTCGTCAACCAGCCAGCTTTTGCGGAATTGTAGGAGTAAAACCAACCTATGGAAGAATCTCCAGATATGGATTAATGGCTTTTGCCTCCTCCTTAGACCAAATCGGCCCTTTTTCTAAAACAGTTGAAGACAGCGCTCATTTGCTAAACATTCTTTGTGGATACGACTTTAGAGACTCTACGTCTCAAAATGTAAAAGCAGAAGATTTTACTCGCGATCTTAATCGGTCGATTAAAGGCATAAAAGTGGCAATTCCAAAAGAACTTTACAACTCGAGTTTATCTAAAGAAGTTAAAGATTACTATGATCAACTCATCAATAAACTATCTAATGAAGGGATAATTTTTGAAGAAATAGAATTACCTTCACTTAAATATGCATTGTCCACCTATTATATTATTGCACCTGCAGAGGCAAGTTCTAACTTATCTAGATACGATGGCGTTCGTTACGGTTATCGATCTGAAAATGCAAATTCCTTAATAGAAATGATGACTAAAAGTAGAAGCGAAGGATTTGGAGATGAAGTAAAAAGAAGAATATTAATCGGCAACTATGTATTAAGTAGCGGATATTATGATGCCTATTACAAAAAAGCCCAACAAGTTAGAACCCTAATCAAAGAAGATTATAAAAAAGCCTTCGAAACCTATGATGTTATTTTGTCTCCGACCACTCCTACCCCGGCATTTAAACCTGGGGAAAAAACAGCCAATCCTCTGGAAATGTATTTAAATGACATCATGACCATTCCAGTAAATTTAGCTGGATTACCGGCCATTTCAATTCCCTGTGGAATGGTTAACAATTTACCCATGGGTCTCCAATTAACAGGGAATGTTTTTGAAGAATCAAAATTATTGGGGATATCAAATCAACTTGAAAAAATTCTTTGTTTTAAGTTAAATAATTCTTTTATCGAGGGAGTCTTATGAGCTGGGAAGTAGTTATCGGATTAGAAATACATGCTCAACTTAAAACTAACTCTAAGTTGTTTTGCCATTGTTCTGCTGCATTTGGGGACACTCCAAATACAAATATTTGCCCTGTATGCACTGCAATGCCAGGAGTACTGCCTGTTCTAAATAAAAAAGTAGTTGACTCTGCAATTAAACTAGGTCTTGCAACTAACTGCAAAATTAATTCAATTAATGAGTTTTCCAGAAAGAACTATTTCTATCCTGATTCACCAAAAGCATATCAAATATCACAGTTTGATAAACCGATTTGCTTGGCAGGATATCTAAATATTATGGTGAACAATGAACTAAGACGCATAGATATTACACGGATTCATATGGAAGAAGATGCTGGGAAATTGGTTCACCAAGGTAGCGACAACATAAGTGGAGCAACCCATAGTCTTGTAGATTTAAATCGATGCAGTGTTCCCCTCTTGGAAATTGTCAGCGAACCAGTCATACGATCCGCTACGGAAGCTAGATTGTATATGGAAAAGATGCGACAAATTATTAGATACCTAGATATTGGTGATGGGAACATGGAAGAAGGATCTCTTCGTTGCGACGCAAATGTCTCTATCAGAAAAAGAGGAGATATTAAACTCGGAACGAAAACTGAAGTTAAAAATCTAAACTCTTTCAAATCCGTTGAAAAAGCCATCAATCTTGAAATTGATCGCCAAATTGATATTTTGGAAGACGGTGGCACCATCATTCAAGAAACCCGACATTATAATGAAGCAACTGCTAGCACCACATCCTTACGAAGCAAAGAAGAAGCTCACGATTATAGATATTTCCCTGATCCTGATTTGGTTCCAATCGTCATAGATGAACTCTGGATTGAAACAATACGTAAAGAGTTGCCAGAATTGCCTGAAGCCATTCAAAAACGTTTTGTTAATGACTATAATTTACCAACTGATCATTCTGTTAGATTGACCTCTATTAAAAAATTAGCCGAAGATTTTGAGAACGCCTATAAAAACAGAAAAAATGAGAACATAACACCTCTTGAAACAGCAAATGTTGCATTAAAATACTATGACTATTTTCTAAGCAATAATCTGGATTTTTCTAAATCCAATCACGCGTCTTTTCAGATTGGAGGCTTAACTTTCTTAGTTAATACTTCTACCGTTTCCAGTAGTACCATCACCTCAATTTTACCAGACATTGTAAATACTAATTATGACCCAATTGAATATGTTAAAGAAAAAGGACTTGCACAGGTTTCTGACACAGGAGAACTAAAATCCATCATACAGGATGTCATTAAAGAAAATCCTGGACCAGCAGAAGAGATTAAATCTGGTAAAATGCAAACAATTGGATTTATGATGGGACAAATTATGCAAAAAACTAAAGGTAAAGCAAATCCGGGTCTAGCAAACAAAATGCTTAAAGAACTATTGGGAATTAGCTAGAAGAGCTAAGCCTTCGTGAATTAGTGTAGGATTTATAATTTTAATACCTTCAATATTTTCCCCTAGCACTAATGAATCTCCTCCAGTTGCAACTACCAATAAATCTTTTCCAATTTCCTTTTGGATTTGACTAATTGTAGAACTCACCGTACTGCAAAGTGCAGTATATATTCCAGATTTAATTGCATCCTCTGTCGACATTTGCAACACACCACTTCGTTTTACATCCCTAACAACCGGTAGCTTTGCAGTTTTGCCGAGTGCCTCCTGCATAAGTCTAAGTCCAGGCATGATTAATCCACCTATAAATTTTTTGTTAATACAACAACTAAACGTCAACGCCGTTCCGAAATCTATAAGCATTACATCCGTTATTTTGTACAATGACATGGCCGAATACATATTAATTGCTCGGTCTGTTCCTAGATGTGAAGGCAACTCTTTTATTGGTATTCTACTTAAATTAACAATTCTGGCTTTTGGATAAAGACGGTTAATAATGTCTGTAATTCTGGGAACAACTGAAGAGACAATAATCGTTTTTGATTTGTTAATACTTATTTTAGAACGAACAAAACTGGTTCTTACCTTTTTGATAAGAACCAGCTGCCCCAGTCTAAAGTAAGCTGTTGAGACATAGCTATTACCTACGTCCACAGCTGCAATATCGTATTCTATATAAATTTTCTCATTAACCATTCTTTAAAAAAGAAATCCGTAATTTTATAACCGCCATCATCTTTATACACAAAGTTTTTTTTCATTAATGCAGAAATCGATGTTTGAACAGATGGTACAGAAACTAATCCATTTTGATAAATGAAATCACCCTTAAATATTTGCTGACCACCAAAATTAGCAATCGCAATAATCAAGTTTTTCTGGTGTTCAGATAATGAATTAAAAAAAATAAAAAAGATATCCTCATAACTGCTGACAATCTCTCGAATAGAATCAGAAATATCCATTAAACTGACTCTCTTAAAAATTAATCCTTTTTCTATCATTATCTTAAGAATTTTTCTTATAAACGATATCTCTTCCGAACAAACTGATATTAAGCGTTCAATTATATTTGGGGTATATTTGATATGATTATTTTTTAAGTGGTTCTCAATATATGTGAAAAGTATCTCTTTTGGAATCGTTTCCAACTCAATTACATCTATAATATTCATTCTCTTCAGGTCTTTCTTTTGTATAATTTGCTCTGTTTCTTTTTGTTTTGAACAAACAAATATATATGAAACCCCTTCTCCAAGACTTTTTCGAATTAAATCTTTTATATTAATCCTAGTAAGCTGGCTTACCATTTGAAATTCGTCAAAAACAACAACAATCTTTTGCTGTGTATCATCAAATATTTTTGTGGGAACCTTAATCAGTTCTGACAAGTACTGAGAAATGTCCTTATTGTTTATATTATAGTCAATTCTTATATCCACTCCATGTAGTGAATTCATATTAATTTTAGGTCTGATGTTTGGTAGATATTTATTACTTTCCTCAAAAATATTTTTCAATTTAACTGATATCTTTTTAATAATTTGCTTACTGAATAGTTCCAAAAATGCCTTTTCAGAAAATCCAGTCATACAATTAAAGTAAATAGGAATTACAGAATTTTCAGACAAAACCTCCATAATGGATTGAACCAAGTACGTTTTTCCTCTATAAACTGGTCCGCTAATCAAAACATTGCCGCCATTTTCAATGGCGGATAATATTCGCTCGTTCTCTGGTTTTCGTCCTATTATTAGTGTGTTTGTCATTTTTAAATTAACATTATGCCTTTTAACATAATGTTAATTTATATTGGAAGAGATGTCAACCGCTAGGTTTTTTTCATTTTTGATTTCATTCGATCTGCCATGGATCTCAATTTTACTTTTGGGGTCTTCTTCTCCGGAGCCTTAACTTTGCTAACAAATTCGTTAAACATTGACATTGCAATTATTTTTTCTTTATCTTCATCCCAAAAAGTTGTCTCTTCGATAAATCTTAAATCTTTATTTATATCCAAATAACTAGATTTTATTACGTTTCCATTATTGAAATAGTATTCTAAAATATGCACACTTCTATAAAATTGATCTGACTCAACATTCATATTTGAAAATGCAATTAACTTACCAAACATTTCATGTTTCGAAGTATCGCCCATACTTTTTATTAATTTTAACAACACAGCGATAACCAGTTCCTCTCTTTTTTCATTACTTAATTGAATAAACGTCTGATTCTTTAAATACATATTATAAAGATCATTCATATGATAGTTTGGATCAATAAATTGATCCTCATATTCCTTTATAAATAATGAAATTAAATCCCGTTCATCAGGTTGGAAACTCGGTTTTGTTAAAAATAATTCGGCTGTCTCGAGAATATCCTCCTCATTATCATTACACGACATTCGTTGCATTAAGTCCCAAAAGGAGATTAAACTGTTTAATTCAGCTCGCTCTTTTAACATCCCGACATTTGACGAATTAAAACTCATAATACCGTAGTCCCAAGATGATCCCGATACTGCTTTCCCAAATAATTTCTCAAATTGATTTCGACTCATTCTGCCTTTATCAATAAGTTGATGTATGTTCTCATCTGTTGAAAAAACTGACGAATCAAGTTTTATTAATTTTTGTAGAATATCTTTTGCCTCAGGTTTTACGGCATCAAGAGTTAGCTTCCCGATTTTATCACCAACGATAATTCCAAGCTCTTCCTCTAACATTTTTTCAC
>MFRH01000053.1:13352-15732 GCA_001783275.1 Candidatus Margulisbacteria bacterium GWF2_35_9 | reverse complement strand
TTTCGCAATTGCTCGAAACTCCTGAGGATCCTTAACAAACATCTCCCGTAATTTAACAACAAATTTGGCGGTTGATTCTTCGTCTTTTAGGTCATTAAAATCCTCCAACATATTATCTACATACTTATCAAATTTTTCTTTCCGATCTGATTTTTCTGAGTGAATGATTCCCTCTTGAGGAATAGGTGGGTTTTCTGAAGCAGTTACTTCAGTTTCAATTCTTTCTCTTTCGGAGGAGATGAGTTCATTTATTTGTTTCTGATTTACTATTTGCCTTAAAGTATCAACAAGCTTGTAACGTTGAGAGTGTTTATTTTGTGCATATTCTAGTCGACTGTCAAAATCAACATTTGTAACTTCTCCGGTATTGATCACACTCTCAATTTTGGATGATACATTGTTTGTATATCGATTTAACACCCCTGCAAATTTCTGCAGCTGTTTCAAACCCAGATGATTGGTTTTAAGCTGACCTAAGAGCTTGATTTCCTTAACATCAAGGTCTGGGTTCTCAGTCTTTAGAATCTTGTTTAGCAGATCATCTTTAACTCTTTCCTGCTTAATTTCCTTAATTAAACTCGTTGATAATCCTTTGTCTGACAGGTCTCTTAAACCATCCCCGAGCTGTTTGTTACTACTAATATTTTTTAAACCCTCTAGGTCCTTTATTTGTTTATCTATTTCACTAATGGTCTGTTTTGTATTGGCTATCGCTTTTTTTGATTCTTTTGAGGACATTCCTTTTATTTCGATATCCACAGTCAGTTTTGCTTTTAGGTCATTTTGTCTTATTTTTAATTCTCCAATCTTATTTTCAATAACTCGGTTACCTGCACTTTTCTGCTGCTTTCCTTGGAGTTGCTTTTGTATCTCGCTTCGTTTCCCTTTTAACTCATCAATTTTCTCAGTAACAGACGCAACTTCCTTTTCAACTTTTTGAGTATCCTTTTGTCTAAGCAATGAATCGATTTCTTTATTCAGTTTACTTTCTTGTATGTCTTGTTTTTCTCGCTTTTCTAAAGACGGTTCCGCTGCCAGTTCTTTGGTTTTATTTACAAAATTATGAATTTTAGATAGGACTTCCTGAAGTTTTTCTTTTCCGATACTATCTTTTACGCTTGCTAATTCCTGCCTAATCCTTTTTATATTTTGTTTTAAACTCTCTGATTTTTCATTATTTTGATCAGGTTTTACATTTAATCCTTGTTCCTTTTCTTTTATCTCTTTTAGTTCTTTTTTTAAAACACTTAACTGATTTTCCAGCACTCCAATATGCTTGTTGATTAATCGTATATTCTTTTGTGAGGCACTTTTATCCTCAGTATCACTCTGGATACCCTTCTGCTTATTTTTTAACGAATCCAATAAATCTTTCAATTTACTGTATTTACTTTGAAGTTCCTGTTTTATCTCTGAATCTTTTTCACTGACTATTCGTGAAGAATTCTCGGGTTCTTTTTCCTTAGGGGATTTCGGGACAAAATTGGTGTCCTTCTGTTGTGATTTTAAATACTTTTTAATATCTTCGGGGCTTAACTGATCAACAGGTATTTTTAATACTTTTGATATTTCACTTAAAACTTTATATTCTTCTGAGAATTTCTGTTTAACACCTGCTTCTTCAAGTTTTGATTGTTTATATTTTTCTTGAAGTTGCTCAAGTTTATTCGACTCCAGTATTTTTTGAAGTAGCTCCGCTTCGCTTTTTTTCAAATCCGGCAACATTATTTTTAATTGTTCAGATGAAAGTTTGTCTACTTCTGTTTTTGTAACTTTAGCCACTTGCTCAAGTAGTCTAAATTCTGGTTTATTCTCTTCCTGTGCCTTTTTAATGGATTGATCTTGGTCTACCTTTTGTAGGTCTAATTTCTCTTTCAACTGATCCAGTTGCAAACGTTTTTCTTCATTGCCTTTTTTTATGGCATTTAGTAAGACTTCTTCCTCTGCTTTTTTAGCAGATTGACCATCACTATAGGAATAGGTATTTATTTGTATATCGCTCATCCTTTTCTCCTATAAGTAATATGCCCGGGAAATAAGGATTTCAAACGTTATTTAACTGATTGTTCTATATGGTATGTTTTTTTTAGTTTTTTAACTATATCTTATCGTCTTACAACAATAGATTTCGTTTCTAAGTGGTCTTTAATTTGGGATACAGTTAATTCGCCATAGTGAAGCAATGATGCGAGTAACGCTGCGTCAGCAATCTCTAGAACATCGCTAATATGATCAACTGTACCCGCTCCACCGGATGCGATGACAGGAATTGACAACATCTCTTTAATTGCTTTTGTTAGTGGGAGATCATAGCCATCTTTTGTTCCATCCGCATCCATGCTGGTTAAAAGAATTTCTCCTGCCCCCATTTTTTCTACAT
>MFRH01000053.1:2582-13335 GCA_001783275.1 Candidatus Margulisbacteria bacterium GWF2_35_9 | reverse complement strand
GTTCGAGTTCGTCCACCATGTACCACTACCTCAAAAACAGAATTTGTATCAATTTTGCAATCATTTAAAGATTCATCCAATTTGTAAGTTGCTACTTCTTTGTCTCCAACTCTCTCTGGAAGTCGTCTTGCATCTATTGCAACAACAATACATTGCGATCCAAATTTAAATGAACCCTCTTTTATTAAATTTGGATTATCAACAGCTGCTGTATTAATGGATACTTTTTCTGCTCCGGCCAGAAGGATTGCACGCATATCATCGACTGTTCGAATACCTCCTCCAACTGTAAACGGAATAAATACCTGATTTGCGACACGTTTAACTAAATCAATTACAATATCTCGTTTATCAGAAGAGGCCGTTATATCAAGAAATACCAGTTCATCTGCGTTTTGTGCATCATAAGCTTTCGCTAGTTCTACTGGGTCACCGGCATCGATGATATCTACAAAATTAACACCTTTAACAACTCTTCCATTTGAAATATCCAGACAGGGTATTATTCGTTTTGCAATCATCTTATTTCACATTCCTCTACTGAATTCTTAAAATACCGGCATACATCCTCTGCTTCTTTAATGGTGAATGGAACTACCGATTTAATATTCTCCAATGTTACCGTTGTATCTAGTTGCTGTAAATAATATTTTTTCGCATCTTTAACCATTTCAGAAATTTCAGGCAAATCCTCCTTCGTAAAGTAAGGAGGGAATAAGGTCGATCTAAATTCATAGTCAATCTTTTTTTGTTTTTTTAGGTACTCTACTGATTTCTTGACTTCATTAATTAATCTCTCACTGTTATGTTTTCCTGTTATCAATTCTTTATATTTTCCATAAGAAGCTTTTATATCCAACGCGACATAATCAATCAAA
The DNA here is from genome assembly GCA_001783275.1 of Candidatus Margulisbacteria bacterium GWF2_35_9. Classification (GTDB taxonomy): domain Bacteria; phylum Margulisbacteria; class Riflemargulisbacteria; order GWF2-35-9; family GWF2-35-9; genus GWF2-35-9. The sequence goes on along the minus strand of MFRH01000053.1, from coordinate 12,457 downwards.
TTATTCTCAATTAGATTATTAAGAACTTCAAAAGAGGATCCGTTTGTATCCAATTTAACTAAATAATTTCGGGATTTAATTTGCTTAATTATATCTATGATTTTTGGATTTAACGTTGGTTCTCCACCTGTGATACAAACACCCTCATACACTTTTTTCTTGTCCATATAATCCAATGCCTTTTCTTCTGATATCTCCGAAAGTGACATGTGATTATCAACAAGATCCTTATTATGACAATATTTGCATCTAAAATTGCATGAACCATAAAAAAACGTGGAAGCGATATGACCGGGAAAATCGATAAAACTAGTTTTTAGCCAACCTTTCATTTACTAATACCTATTTAAGTGGATGTGAGTAAAGTGGTTTTATAAAACCACTTTACTCATAAGATTCATTAAGCAATTAACTGTTCAATTTGTGACGGTGTATATGCTTTATCAATGACCTCGCCATATGCATTTAATAATAAAACGGTCGGCGTTCCGGTAATGTTATGTCTTACGGCTTCTTCAAAACCCTCTTTTGTGCTGGCATTAACTTCTTCGCCTACTAACTTAATCTGTCTTAAATAATTTTTGACTGGTGGACATCCTGGACAATTATCAGAATAGAACAACCGATACTTTTTTACCTGTCCTTTATCATTTACAACAATTTCAAATTTGTTTTTTGAACTATCCAGTTTTTCCAGTTTATCAATTTCTTCCTTCACGATTTCATCTTCTTTTTTGTCGATGATCGCTTGCTCATGAATATTAAAAGCTTCTCGGTCGACGTACTCTTCTGCTTTACCTTTATTCCAGTTCTGAACCGGTCGGTAATAACCAACAATACGAGTATATACTTCGGTTGCGGTTCCTTTCACTTCTTTTAATTCTTTTTTAAGTTCCTCAATTTTTGCTTTTATTCCGTTTGTTATTGTCATTTTTAACACCTCTTTCTTAATTTTTTCTAGGACGCTTTTTCCTGTTCAATATTTTGCAATTCCTTTTCAAGATTTGTAATGGACTCTGTCAATTCTTTTTCCTTATAACTCTTGCATATCGGACAATTAAAATGCTCCCCATCTAAATACCCATGAACCGGACACACTGAAAATGTTGGAGATATTGTAAAATAAGGAATACGATATTTAGTAGCAATTGTTTTAACTAGTTTTTTACAGGTCTCATGGTCTTTTATGCGTTCCCCTAGGAACCCGTGGAAAACAGTTCCTCCGGTATATTTGCTTTGTACCTTTTCCTGTAAATCCAATGCTTCGAAAACATCACTCGTATATCCTACTGGTAGCTGTGTTGAATTTGTGTAATACGGAACTTTATCACCTGCGGTTATAATTTCCGGATACTTTTGTTTATCAATCTTTGCTAATCGATAGGATGTTGATTCTGCTGGAGTTGCCTCTAAATTGTATAAGTCACCTGTTTCAACTTGTAGGCTACTCAGTTTATTCCTCATGTATTCCAACACTTCTATTGTAAACGCAATTCCCTCCTCTGTCGTTATGTCCGTCTGCATAAAATTTCTTATTGATTCATTCATTCCATTAATACCAATTGTCGAAAAATGGCTGTTGAAGTGCTTTAAATATCGTTTTGTGTAAGGATACAAACCAACATCCATTAATCGATTAATCACTTTTCTTTTAATAACTAATGACTCACTTGCTTTTTCCATCAAATAACCTAAGCGATGGAAGTACTCCTCTTTCGTGTCTGATAAATATCCAATTCTTGCCAGATTAATGGTTACAACACCAATGGATCCAGTTAGTTCATCTGCACCGAATAATCCTCCGCCACGATTACGAAGTTCTCTTTTATCTAGCTGTAATCGACAACACATGGACCGTACATCTTCAGGATTCAAGTTGCTGTTAATAAAATTCTGAAAATACGGAGTCCCATATTTTGATGTCATTTCAAATAATAGCTTAGCATTTGGAGAATCCCAGTCGAACTCGCTAGTAATATTATACGTCGGTATCGGATAAGGAAAACCTCGTCCATCGGCATCTCCCTCCATCATAACCTCGAGAAACGCTTTATTAACGATATCCAGTTCCTTTTGACAATCACCAAACTTGATTCCACTCTTTTCTCCGCCAATCATAACCTCTCGATCTTTTAGGTCATCTGGGACAACCCAGTCTAGTGTTATGTTTGTAAATGGTGCCTGGCTTCCCCATCTAGAAGGTGTATTTATACTGAAAACGAAACTCTGAATTTGTTGTTTTACTTGCTTGAAATCAAGATTATCTACTTTTACAAAAGGAGCTAGATATGTGTCAAAACTTGAAAAAGCTTGTGCTCCAGCCCACTCATTTTGCATCGTTCCTAAAAAATTAACCATTTGAGAAATTAACGTACTTAAATGTTTGGGTGGTCTAGAATTAATCTTGTTTGGAACCCCTCCTAAACCTTCTTCTATTAATTGTCGAAGCGACCATCCGGCACAATATCCTGAAAACATAGATAGATCATGGATATGGAAGTCCCCTTCCCGATGCGCTTCTGCAATTTCTCTTGTATAAATATTATTTAACCAATAATTAGCTGTTATTGTCCCTGAATTGTGTAGGATAAGTCCTCCAAGGGAATAATTTACATTACTGTTTTCATTGACTCGCCAATCAGATTGATTTAGATATCCGTCCATCGTTTTGTTGATGTCTAATATTAATTTTTCCTTTTCTCTCAGTTTGCTTTGTTGTTCTCTATATAATATGTAAGCTTTTGCTGTTTTTGCATGACCATTCTTTATTAATACTCGTTCAACGATGTCTTGAATTTCTTCAATAGCAGGGATAGTTTTGCGATTATATGTTTCTACTAATTCTTTAACTACTAGATCAGTTAAATCTTCAGATAGCTCAGGGTCACTTCCTCCGACTGATTCTGCAGCTTTAAATATTGCCTCTTTAATTTTTTCCTTACTAAATTCAACGATTTGACCGTTTCTTTTTAAAACTTTCTTTATTAACCCTTTTTTTGTGTCGTTAATCGCTTCCCTGATTTCCTCTGTAATCATGCAATTCTCCTTACATATTTTTTATTTCTTCAATAAATTCGCCAACATCCTTAAACTTCTTATACACCGATGCAAATCGAACATACGCAATTTGATCAATCTCAGATAGTCGGTTCATTATATACTCTCCTATTTTCCTCGACTCAACCTCCCTTTCAGGTTTTGTATGTAACTCATTTGTTATATCCTCAACTATTTCTTCTACAAACTCGTAAGGTACCGGTCTCTTTTCTACAGACCTTAATACCCCTTTAAGCATTTTTTCTTTTTGGAAGAACTCTTTTCTCCCATCGGTTTTTATCACCATCAAGGGTTTCTCTTCGATTCTCTCGTAAGAGGTAAATCTCCCCTCACAATCTATACACTCACGACGCCTTCTGATCGCTTCACCATCAGACAAAGTACGCGACTCCAGAACCTTGTCTTGATTACTGCCACAAAACGGACATTTCATTTTTTAACTACTCCACATTTAGTGTTTTATCTATGTTAATTAAACACTAACACACTACGCTTTCCATTGTCAAATCATCATTTTTTACGATTGTATTCTTTTTTTATACACTTTTCAACAGCTTAATCACAACATTTTAACATTTTTTTTATATGCAAAGAATATGATTCGTCTTTTATCAAGCAAATCCATCCTATTGACAATATTTCATTTTTCTCTTTATTCAGTATTGGCTTACCTTTTAACTATTATTCACACTACCCATAGTTGTCGCATAATAATGATATTTTCATGTATTTTATTACAAACTTATTATATTCCATTTTTAATTATGTTATAATTTTATTCACTAACAACTGAGGATCATTTATGCTAAATTCTTTAGATGCAAGAGAAGGTAATGATTTTGATTTTTTAAATAAAGATGATATTAAGGGAAAGCTCACGCCTTCATTAATTGCGTTTTGGGAGGTTGTCGAATCTTCTCAAATGGATATTTTTATTGCTGACGGGCATCCGCTTGGAAGAACTTTTCGATTTAAAATTAATGTCAATGACAATAAAAATTATCCTACCTTTTTTGAACAAGTAAAAAAAGAACCTCTTTACGATGAATATCATATTACTATCGATGAAACTATTCCCGAAAAAGAATTGATTATAAGCTTTGAGCTAATAACACCTAAAAAAAATATAGATTTATAAATAAAAGATTCATAAATAGTGTTCATTACAGTAATTATTTTTTAAAATTACCCTTGAAGATTAATTTTTCCTATTATAGATTAAAAACAGGAATCAATAAAAATAGGAGGAAATTATGAAAAGAAAGTTGTTTGGAAAGGTTAGTCTGTTGTTGGCAGCACTTCTTTTGATGTTTGGAATCAGTTTTTGCGAGGATATAACAAAAGCTCAAGTATTAGATATAGTCGACGATGCAGTAACGTTAATTGAACAAACAGGTGACGCAGCATTAAGCGTTATTGGTACAACAAACGGAAAGTTTCATAAAGGTGAGTTATATGTGTTCTGCTACGATACAGATGTTGTAATTACTGCTCATCCTGAAAAACCATTTTTAGTTGGTAAAAGTTATAAAGGGAAACCCGATGTAAAAGGTAAAAATTTCAGAGATGAAATTGTACAAAAAGCGCTTGATGGTAGCGGCTGGGTGACCTACTACTATCAAAAACCAGGTGAAACAGGAATTTTCCTTAAAACCGCCTACGGTCGTTTAGCTACAAAGAACGGCAAAAAATACATTGTTGTTTCTGGAATGTACGCTGATAAGCAATAGTTCTTTTGGGCTGCTTTTCTAGGCAGCCCAATTTTTTTTGGGGGATGATATGTCAATTAAAGCTAGACTTAATATTATAAGTATTTTGGTTATAATTTCGTTCATAGTTATTTTAGGAATATCACTACAATCTTCCTATAAACAACGTGCACTAATACGTAATATCTACGAGAAAGATGTTAAAGGGATTGAAACCGTTGCACGGATATCGGATCAGTTTTCATTTTCGAATTCTACTTTATTAAAATTAAGTACACTTGCAATAATGGGTGAAGATGAAAGCAAAATACGAACAGAAGCGAATTCTAGTCTTGAACTCTTTTTAAAAGCAATAAAAACACTCGAAGATATCATAAAGAATAATCGCATAATAAAAGGAAACATCCCTGAATATAAATCCTTTCAGGAGTCATTAAACAATTACCAAGTTTTATATAAAAAAATAACCGATATGACATCCATTGGTGACACCTATTCTGCCGCAGAAATTTATCCGAAATCCCAAGATGAATTTCAATCGATAATAAAATTTTTGAATAAATTTATCATCAAAACACAGAGCGAGAATACCCACAAATCTTATGTTAATTTTCTGAGCATTTCGTCAAGAAACACCATGATTCTTATTATTGTGTCTCTCATCACCATTTTTATGACTTTTATTGTTTTATCCATTATAATAAAAAAAATATTAAATCCACTCAAACTTTTTTCAGATGCTGTTAATACTGTAATAAATACTGGTAATTTTTCGACAATTATTAGCTATGACAATAACGATGAAATCAAACCGATACTTGATCAATTTAACCGATTTATGCAAACACTAAAAACTGCGATCTCTGATATCAACGAAACAATGGAAGCCATTGCAAATGGCGACTACTCAAAAAAAATAAGCGTTAATCTCAATGGAGACCTTCTCGTTATGAAAAATAATATTAATACCTCAATGAACCAAATGGGAGTTGCCATCTCTTCAATAAATGAAGTCGTGTTATCACTTTCTCAGGGACAATTTAAAAATAGAATATCCGCTTCGTTAAAGGGGGAGCTAAACTTTTTAAAAGACAATATGAACCATTCTCTGAACATGCTTGAATCAAATATTGATGCTATAAATAGTGTTATGAGCTCAGTATCAAAGAATGATTTAAAACCAAGAGTTCAAGTTGAAAGTCTCGGCGAATTAAAAATACTATCAGGGAATATTAATCATTCACTCGACACATTAGTCAATGCTCTTTCCACCATTGCAGAACAGGCATCCAACGTTGCTGAAGCTGCAAATCAAACCAGTGCAGCCGTTGTAGAAGTAGCAAATTCATCTCAAACCCAATCAACAGCAATTAGAGATATTAAAGCAAGTGTACAAACATCTAATAATTCGTTTAAATTATTAGCTGAAAATGCGGATCTTGCATCTAAAACCGCCAGTAAATCAAAGGATCTTGTTCGATCAGGCCAGAACAAGATTAAACTAATGGTGGACGTTGTTCAAATAATATCCGAAAACAGTATGCAGATAAACTCTATCACAGATTTGATCAGTGATATTGCCAGTCAAACAAATCTATTATCTCTTAATGCTGCAATTGAAGCAGCAAGAGCCGGAGCTCACGGGAAAGGATTTGCAGTTGTTGCCGATGAGGTAAGAAAACTTGCCGAAAATTCAGCTCAATCAGCAAACGATATTTCGAAACTTGTTGATAAAGCAGTAAAAGAAACAGAAAAAGGTGTAGCGGCGGCAATTGAAGTCAATAAAGACATGGAAGACGTTTCGGAATCTGTTATTGCAGTAACAGAAATGATCAACTCTATCTCATCTGCTCTCGATAATCAGACACATACTTTCTCAATCATTCACAAAAATGTGGAATCTTTAAGTCAGACATCTGAAGATAACAATGCGATTGCAGAAGAGATTACAGCAGCATCCGAGGAGTTATCAGCACTTTCATATAACACGATGTCTGAAGTTAAGAAATTTTACTTATAGTTTCTTTAAAATAATGAACCAAACCCATTTATAAAATCGCTATAGGAAATTGCGTTTTTCCCTTCAAGCTGTACTGTCTGGATAACAAGATTTCCATTTTTTATATTGGCATCTAATATCTTCACGCGTTTGCCGTCTTTGATTGTATAAACACCTGGCCATGGGGTATATGCTCTTAATTTTCGAATAATTTCAATAGACGTTTCCCGACCAAATTCAATATATCCATCCTCTTTTTTTATCTTATACGTATAACTTGATCCTGATTCTTCTTGTTTTAAATATTTCCACTTCTCAATGGGTATATCCAGTTGTTTCTTTAGAAGGTCTATCCCTGCTTTTTCCAATTTACAATTTAACGATTCCAGATTGTCTTGTTCTTCGATTGGTACTTTTTTTATTGATATTATATCGCCATTATCTACTTGATGAGCTATTTTTATTAAAGTTACCCCAGACTCCATATCGCCACTTAACAATGTAGCCTGAATGGGAGATGCCCCACGATACTTGGGTAGGATGGATGCATGAACATTAATTAACAAATACTCATCCACAATATCCGGCGGAAATATCATCCCGTAGGCAATAACAATTAATAAATCCGGTTGCAACTCTTTTAGTGTTTGACGCAATTCGTTTGAACTAGCAGGCTGATATACCGAAAGCTTATTTGATTTAGCCCATTGTTTCACTTCCGGTTCAAAAAGTTGATTTTTTCGACCTTTCGGACGATCCGGCATGGAGATGACTGCCTTTGGAATAATACCCTCTTTATAAATAGCGCTAAAAATGGTTTCTGCAAACTTTGGAGTACCTAAAAATAATATGTTCTTAAACATTAGGTCTCGTTAAATAGCGTGTTCGTCTTCGGCATTGACAGATTTTAATGTATCGTCTTCTACTCTGTCGATGTACAAAATACCGTCAAGGTGGTCAATTTCGTGCTGTAAGGCAACGGCTAAATACCCTTCACCTTCAACAATAATATCTTTAAATTGTTTATCCTTCGCTTTTACTTTAATATAGTCATATCTCTTAACCGTTCCTTCGAATCCAGGAACACTCAGACATGCTTCCTGCCATATTATTTGACCTTTTTTCTCAATAATCTTGGGATTAATTAATATCAGTAACTCGTTTTTATCTATTGAAGTATCAACCACGATTACTCTCTTTAAAACACCCACTTGAATAGCAGCAAGCCCTGCTCCATTATTCTCATACATTGTGTCTTCCATATCAGCAATCAATTTACGGATTTCGGGGTCTATTTTATTAACTGCTTTACACTTTTTACGTAAAATAGGATTGCTATTGAGTATTATTTTTCTGAACATTGTCTTCTTTCCAATATTTTAAAAATAATAATAGCACCTGCAACGGAAGCATTTAAAGAATCAATAACGGATGTTGCAATCGGGATATGAACCAGATAGTCGCACTTTTGTCTTAATAGTCGATTTATTCCTTTTCCTTCATTGCCAATAACCAGAACCAACGGGAAATTATAATCCTGTTTTGTAAAGTCCTCAGAAGCATGCTGATGAGTTCCAATAACCCATAAACCTTGATCTTTTAATTTGTCGACAGTCTGCACTAAATTCGAACTTTTCACAATTCGTATATTATCAGCTGTACCCGTACTCACTTTCATTACCGTTGATGTTACATCAACCTGTTTCCTCTGTGGAATAATGATTCCATGAACTCCAGCCGCTACAGAAGTTCGAATGAGTGAACCAAAATTATGGGGATCTTCAATTTCATCCAGCATTAAAATAAACGGCATTTCATTTCGCTCTTTAGCATAATTAAGGATATCATCTATTTCTGCATATCGATATGCCGGTACAAACGCTAAAATTCCCTGATGGACTTCTCCAGAACTTTTCCGATCCAATTCTTTAGAATCCACATACATAAGCGGTACATTTGAAATACGAGCTTCCTCGACTATTTCCATTATTTTCTTGTCTTGCTTCAAATTTCTATTAACAATAATTTGATGGATTTTTTTACCACTTCTTAATGACTGAAAAATCGTGTTTCGTCCGATGATATAATTAGCCATTCAATGCATCCCTTAAGGCATCTACAAAAATATCCAAACCTTTTTTAACTTCTTCTTTTGTTATCATTAACGGCGGTATCATGCGGATGACTTGGTCATGATCGCCACAACTGATAAGCACTAACCCTTTTTCCAATGCTTTCACACGAAGCTTCGTTACTAATTCGGTATTATAGTCTCCCGTTTCCGGTTTTATAAATTCTACCCCAATCATTAATCCAAACCCACGGACATCACCAATAACAGGATACTTTATCATAAGATCCTTTAGAGTTGCTTTCATGTATTGGCCCATTTCATAAGCATTTTCAAGCAATTTCTCTTTTTGAAGAACATTAATTGTCGCCATGCTAGCAGCACACGTGACCGGATTTCCAGGATAAGTTCCTCCATGGGACGAGGTGGTCCACTGATTCATAATTTCTGTTTTTGCCACACATGCTCCAAGTGGCATGCCAGATGCAATTCCTTTTGCCAATGCCACAATATCCGGTACAACATCATAATGATTCATGGCAAACATGGTACCGGTACGACCAAATCCAGATTGGATTTCATCAAATATCAAAATAATATTATTATCTGCAGTAAAGGTCCTAAGCTCCTGAATAAATTCCACTGGAGCTGGCACATAGCCACCTTCACCCAGAATTGGCTCAATAATAACCGCTGCAATATCGTTGATATGCTTATAAATCAATTCTTTCATCTGAGAGATACACTTAAAGGTACAACTTCCATACTTCTCACCAAATGGACATCGATAACAATAGGGATATTTCACCCACTTAGTATCGGATATCAGCCAATCTTCATAACCATTTCGATATTTCTTTTTATAAGTTGCCGATAAAGCGCCAAGGGTTCTTCCATGGAATGAATGAGTAAACGCCACGAGAGTTTTCTTTTTTGATACATATTTTGCTAACTTCAAACTACATTCGATTGCTTCCGATCCACTTTGAGAAAAATAAACTTTAGCATCGCTAAAAGGAGTGATCTTAACCAGTTTTTC
>MFRH01000053.1:0-2523 GCA_001783275.1 Candidatus Margulisbacteria bacterium GWF2_35_9 | reverse complement strand
TTGGTCACAAATAGCCTTAACTACCTCTGGATGACAATGGCCGGTATTGGCAACGGCAATACCTGAAGTAAAATCCATTATTTTCCGACCATCTGTCGAGTACAGGTAAATACCTTTTGCTTTATCAATCTCTAGATCGGAATAATGTCCCTGCACTGGAGAGATAAATTTATCTGCTTTATTCTTTAATTCGCCCATAATAGGGGTATTGTACACTATTTTGTTTTTTAATAAAACACTGATAAATTAGGGATTTATTAATTGCTATTGCCTTATTATGTCTTGTACTTGTGGTTAGCGTATACTAAAATAAGACTAAGAAAACGGATTATCGGATAATACTTAAGGAGTTTATACATGCAAAAGACAATGGATATCTTCGGACAATTAGTCTTCAACCAATCATTAATGAAAACCAGATTAAGTAAAAAAGCGTATGAGGTACTAATGGAAACCATTTCAAAAAATACGTCCCTAGACAAAGATATTGCTGGTGAAATTGCCCATAGCATCAAAGAATGGGCGATAGAAAATGGAGCGACCCACTTTACTCATTGGTTTCAACCATTACAGGAAGGTACTGCTGAAAAACATACTGCCTTTATCAGCTACAACGATGAGGGAGAACTTATTGAACGGTTATCAGCAGAACAATTGATCCAATCCAAACCAGAAGCTTCTCCTTTTCAATCCAGCGGTATTCGATCCACTTTCGAAGCCAGAGGCTACACAACATGGGACCCAACATCTCCTGTTTTTTTAATTGAAGGAAAAAACACAAAAACACTAATTATACCCTCAATATTTTTATCATGGACGGGTGAAATTCTGGATCAAAAAACGACCCTCTTAAAATCCATTAAAAGCTTAAACGATGTTGGGATCAAAATTCAAAAATTATTAGGCAATCGAAGTGCAAAGAGAATTAAACTATGGCTTGGCATAGAACAAGAATATTTTCTAATACCAAAAACATTATTTGAGTCTCGACCTGATTTAAAAAACTGTAATCGAACCTTGTTTGGAGTAACAACATCGAACAGTCAGCATGTTAAAAATCTATATTTCGGAACCATCACCGATAAAATATTAAATTTTTTAGAAGATTTTGATCACGAACTATTTAAAAATGGGATTCCGGCAAAAACACGACATAACGAAGTCTCTCCTAATCAATTTGAGATTGCACCACTCTATGAAGAACTCAATCTTGCAGTCGATCACAATCTTCAACTAATGAACTTATTAAAAAAAGTGGCAGATAAACATGACCTAGTGGCAATTCTGCATGAGAAACCGTTTAAAGGAGTCAACGGCTCAAGCAAACACTTAAACTGGTCAATCGGTGACAATACCGGAGTTAATTATCTTGAACCATCCGCTTCCCCATTAAGAAACGTGACATTGCTTATGACGATTGTATCCTTAATGCTCGGTGTTTCAAAATATGGGACATTACTTAGAGCCGCTGTTGCTGAGGCAGGCAATGATGATCGTCTCGGATCTAGTGAAGCTCCACCAAAAATAATCTCAATATTCTTAGGAGATTATTTAACTTCCATATTGGATCGAATCAATACCAATAAGAAATTTTCAGAAAAACTACTAAACCAAATTAGCTTAGAAATTCGACAGTTACCCTCTATCATTAAAGATTCATCCGATATTAATCGAATATCACCCATTGCATTTACCGGCGATAAGTTTGAATTTCGTGTCAGTGGATCTTCTCAGAATTGTTCAGAAGCCATCACCATGTTTAACGTACTAATCGCTTACGGATATAATCGTTTCTATGAAAAACTGGTTGACATGAAAGGTGAACCAAAAGCAAATGTACTAGCTGCAATAAAAGAATTTCTTGAAGAGGCAAAAAAAGCTCAGTTTGAGGGGAATTATTACTCTAAAGAGTGGCAAATTGAAGCGAAAAAAAGAGGACTAGATAATATTGAAAATACACCCTCCGCCTTAACGGAAATGTGTAAGCCAAAATACATAGCACTCCTTTCCGAAATGGATATTTTAAATGAACAAGAACTCATCGCGAGACGAAACATTAAACTAAAAAAATACATTCGAACCCGACAAACAGAGGCCAGTACCGCATGCTATATTGCAAAATCAATCGTACAACCAGCAATACTTAAACACATCACCATGCTGGGCCAAGCGTATTCTGCAATAATTTCTGCTGGAGTTAATTCAAAATCCATAAAAAAAGATATTGAAGAACTTGAAACTCTTTATACCCAAATTTCAAATATGATTGATACTATTATAAAGCGTGCTGATTTAAAAACAGAAATGACCGATATCATTCAAATAGCAAACGAATACACGGATCTTAAACAAAACGAAGTTAATGTGCTTAGATCTTATGTCGATACCGTTGAATCTATTATCGACAAATCACTCTGGCCGATGGCTACCTATCAGGAAATATTTAATTCAATATAAACAACAAAACCTGTTTATTCTTATATTTACTATTTGTTAATTAATCAAATATTTCAGAACCATATT
>MFRH01000052.1 GCA_001783275.1 Candidatus Margulisbacteria bacterium GWF2_35_9 | reverse complement strand
TCATTTCCTCTATGGAATACTCAAAATATCTATTCTTAACAGTTACTAGAATAACCCTTTCTCTTCCTCTATTTATTTCTTCAGGCATCTTAATCTTCTTTCTTTAATTGTCGTGTCATTAATAAGCTTGTTACTTCCAAAACATTGGCATTTTTATACAGCACCTTGTACACGCCCTCGGTTATAGGCATAGGAATGGCTTCTTTCTTTGCAATATCATAAACAACTTTACATGCTTTTACTCCCTCTGCAACTGATACCATCGAAGATGTTATGTCAATTAGCGGTTCACCCTTTCCAATTCGATATCCGGTACTATAATTTCGGCTATCAGGACCCAAACATGTTGTCACTAAATCGCCAAAACCGGCAAGGCCCATTAAGGTTTCTTCTTTTGCTCCAAAATGAACAGCATATCTTTTTATTTCAGCCATACCCCTAACCAGCAAGGCAGCTTTTGCATTTGAACCCAGTTCCATTGCATCAAGTATCCCTGCGGCAATCGCTATAATATTTTTCAGTATTCCACCGTAACTGACTCCACTAACATCATCGCTAACATAGGCCCTGAATCGATCCGAACTGATCAGTTTCTGAACCTTTTCAGCCAAATATGCATTCTTTGATGCAATCACTGTTGCAGCCGGTTTTCCTAAATATATTTCTCCTGCTAAATTTGGCCCAGATAATATGGCAAATTGATTATCACAAACCTCTTTTGAGAATACATCGATCGAGATATCGTAAACGGATTTTAAGGATTGCTCCTCCATTCCCTTTGTTGCAGCAACGATGATTTGGTCATAGCTGAGAACTGCTTTTATATGACTGAGTATGTCTCGATAATACGAAGAGGCTACAACAATAAATATTACGTTGTATTCTGGTATTAAGGCTGGTAATTCACTTAAATGTCTCGCCTGTATATTGGGATTAAGGATCGGTTCTTTCGGCAAATATAGAGTATTGGTATGGTTCGTATTTATTTCATGAACAATGGTTTCATCATGACAAAAAAGCGTCACAGCCTCTGTATTTTTAGCGATCAATTGGCTAATAACTGTTCCCCATGCACCACAACCGACAACTGCAATAGTCATAATTATTAAACCTTGTTTTCCTGTCCTATTAGTAGTCGCTTAATATTAGGGACATGTTTATAAATAATGTATACAACCGCAATGCAGATAAATATTTGATACTCTGTCGGCATTTTAAAGTATGGCAATAGACTCATGGCTAAAACAAACAGGCTTGATATAATCGAACCCAAGGAAACATATCGTGTACTCAAAATAATACTAATTCCTAAAGCAAAAGCCGCTATCGCAATAACCGGGTTGATAAACAAAAGAATTCCGATACCCGTTGCAACACCTTTTCCGCCTTTAAATTTTAAAAATGGTGTAAATGTATGACCCAGAATTGCCGCTAATCCGCACAAGACGATGAAGGAATACTGATCCACGAAAAAGACTTTTCCTAACAACATAGCAAAATAGCCTTTTCCTACGTCCAATAAAAAAGCCATGAGCGCATAAGCTAATCCAAGGTTTCGGTATACATTGGTTGCTCCGGCATTTTTACTTCCAACTTCCAAAAGGTTCACCCCTTTTAACCTGCCAATAATATAGCTAAAGGGAATTGATCCTAACAGGTAAGAAATTATAACAATAATGATCTTAATTATCATATCCATGGTTGTATCCTATTATACCGTAAACCAACTGAATTTACATTTAAAACTTATGAGGCATTCTCTCATGATATCAAAACAAATATTTAGTATATAATATTAGTAATAATCATAAGGGAAATAACATAAATGGACATTAGCAGTCAAAAAAAGAATGACTTATTAGAACAAATGCTTAAACTCGGTATTTCAGAAGCCGACCTGATTGAAAATTTTATTCTCGGATCAGGAAGCGGTGGACAGAAGATAAACAAAACGTCTTCCTGCGTCTATTTAAAACATATTCCGACTGGGATAGAAGTGAAGTGTCAAAAGGATCGGTCGAGGGAAATGAATCGGTTTTTTGCCAGACGATTGTTATGTGATCGAGTTGGCTCATTAATAGAAGGTATTCAAACCAAGCGAGAGCGGGAAATTGAAAAAATAAGACAGCAGAAAAAGCGACGAACACGTCGATCCAAAGAAAAAATGCTGGATGACAAGAAGATAGTGGCAAAGAAAAAAGAAAACCGCAAACCCGTCACTGAATAAATGAAAAGCAGTATTGTATCTTATTTGAAGTTGTGTGAATAATATACTCATGAAAAATTCAAAAACATTTATACTGAAAACAATACACGACCGTAAATCGGTTCGCTCTTACGATAATGAGCCCATAAATCCCAAGATATTAGACGAACTTATCCAGTATACAAAGGATCACTCAACAGGTCCTTTCGGCAACACAACCACGTTTAAAATTGTAGATGCACAGGAATTTGATCCTACGTCACTTAAAGCTCTTGGCACATACGGCATCATTCGCGGAGCTAAACAGTTTCTCGTCGGAATTATTGCTCCTGGGAAGATGGCAATGGAAGATTTTGGCTACTCCATGGAAGAAGCTATACTGAAAGCCACCTCCCTTGGATTAGGTACCTGTTGGCTAGGTGGATTTCTGAATCGAAGTACCTTTTCAGACTTATGTAAAATATCAGACAATGAAGTAATACCATCTGTAACTCCTATTGGATACTTAGCAAAACGCACTACCCTGCGCGACAAAATGATTCGCAAGGCTGTAAACGCGAATAATCGGACTGCATTTGACTTACTATTTTTCTCTGACGATTTTACAACACCACTCAACTTTGATGAGTCTAATCTATTCCATCAACTTCTGGAATGTGTCCGAATCGGTCCGTCTGCTTCTAATAAACAACCATGGAGAATGGTTCTCTCTTCAAAAACACTGCATCTCTATCTCGATGAAGACCTTCCATATAATCATAAATATGAACCAATATTCATTCAAAATATCGATATGGGAATAGCAATGGCACATGTTTCGCTTGCAGCAGAAGAATTGGGTTTATCTGGTAAATGGACAAATGTTAAGGCTGCCCCAGAACACAACAAATTTCAGTACATAGCTTCTTGGGTTAGCTAGTAACAAAGAAGTTTTCTAGGGACTTATTTTCCCGACTTTACATTCTCACGGACGGCAATTTCTTGTTCTAAAAAAACAATCAAATCATACATCACTTCATCTACCCAATACTCATATTTTTGGCTCAGTTTTTTTATGAGTCTTAGCCATAGAACCGATACTTTTTTGACAAAGTCTTCTGATTCATAATTAAAATACTCCATAAGCGCTTCTCTCCAAACTTTCATTGTGTCATTTAAACTGTTTAAGGAAAGTGAGAATTTTAAGGCTATGCCCGCCTCTGAAAGATAAAAATACTCTAGTAAAAAGTCGTATTCATTTCCTGATTCCAGATAGAACGTAATACTTTTAAATGGATTTAAGTCTTCCAATAAACATAGCATCTTATTATGAAATTCACCTAGAATTTCATGGCTGGTCTTTTTTTTCACACGAATATTTATCAAATTATCCCAGTGGTAGTTTACCTCGATTGGCACATCCTGTTTTAGGTTCTTATATACCAGTCTTAAGTCTAAACCGTATTTGGTTAAAAAATATATTCTATTTGTGAATCGATCAATATTTTGTTCCAACATACATTTTTTTAGTATCAGATATGAATGTTTTAAATAATTTGACCATACTCTGGTAATTTCCGCATAGAATTTCTCATCACATTGTTCATTAAAAATCGTATGTTCTATAATTTCCTGCCAGCTACGCTTTATTTCGTCATCTTCCTGAAACTGAGGAAACTCTGTATAAAATCTCTTATATGCCAGTCGCTTCATTTCTTTAACAAACGTGTATGCCTTTTTCTCTTTGATTGACTCAAAAACTGGCTTATAGATATCTGGTGAGCAATAAACGATTCGTCTTTTTCTCATCCATAGACTGACAACGCCATCGACAAACTCCTCCGTATACTCCGGTTCGTAATTACTAATGATTATTTTAAATTCATCTCTAACAACAGTTGCTGAACTTGATTTTGGATAAAAAGTTTTTATCGATTCGATCGGTAGTAATAAATAGTTAAATAAAAAACCGCTAGCATTCTTTTCTCTAATATTTCTTACTATTGCAGTTTGAGTGGACATTCAATAATTATACCGATTAGGAATTAAATCTCAAGCACATTTTTCTCTGTCTTTTTTGGGGAAATACTAAATCTAAACTAGTTTAGCCAATTCTTCTTTTATGCACTCTTCATGCAAACAATGATCTTTTAACAATTGATCCCGACTTCCATGGGTAACAAAGGTATTATAATCTAAGCCCTTACCGATGACTTGAATATTTAGACATGCTTCTTGGACCCATTCGGATATGGCACTATACAAGCCTCCCTGCATGACTCCCTCTTCGTAGGTAACAATCGTTTTACACCCTTTGCTCATTTGCTTTAACAGATCTGTATCCAAAGGTTTCAAGAAACGAATATTGATTAATTTTATTGCTAATTTATTTTCAGTAATTACTGTGTATACTGGAGCAACCATCGATCCGATTGCGATAACTAGCACTTCGGCCTGCTTCGGATTAAATAAACACTCCCCCTTTCCTAAAACGAGAACTGTTTCTTTTGTTGCCCACTTTATTTCTGGAACTGGCCCTTTAGGATAACGAATTGATATCGGCCCGATCATATGACTAATGCTAAAGTCGATCATTTTTTCAAGCTCTTCCCCATCTTTGGGAGCCATCACCGTCATGTTGGGAATCATTCGCATATAAGCCAGATCGAATGTACCATGGTGTGTTGGTCCATCTTCACCAACTATTCCGGCTCGATCCATAGCAAATACCACAGGCAATTTCTGTAAGGCAACATCGTGAATAATTTGATCAAATGAACGTTGAACAAATGTTGAGTAAATAACGATAAAAGGCTTCATCCCCTCCACAGCCAAACCACCCGCAAATGTTACAGCATGTTCTTCCGATATCCCAACGTCCACACATCGACTGGGGTACTTCTTTTGGAAGCCCGCTAAGCCTGTTCCTTCTGTCATAGCCGCAGCAATCGCTACAATCTTGTCATTCTTAGTAGCACATTCCAGTATTTTATCTCCAAATACCTGAGTATAGTTTTTGTTGTCCGTTTCTTTTTCTAGCACGCCTGTCTCTGCATTAAATTTCCCAAGTCCATGAAATTTTGTGGGGTTCTCTTCGGCTGGTTTATAACCGTGACCTTTTTTACTTAAGACATGAATCAATACGGGTTCTCTCGCATTTTTTGCATGTCGTATAGCGCCCATAATGTGTGGAATATTGGTAGCGTCAATGGGCCCAAGATAACGGATTCCAAATTCTTCGTAGATGACACCAATCTTTTCATAGTTAATGAGGACATGTTTGGTTCTTCGAAGTAATTTATCTATGGACTTAACCAAAGGTTTCCCAACACGAGGAAGTTTTAGCATCACTCGTTCGCCGGTTCGCTTAAACCCACGATACATGGAATTATACCTTAAGGATGTAATATGATCTGACAACACTCCCACCGGAGAAGAAATAGACATTTCATTATCATTTAATACAATAATAAATGGCCCTTTTACTGTATTAATATTATTGATTGCTTCAAAGGCTTCACCGGAAGAAATAGAGGAATCCCCAATCACAGAAAGCACTGAAAACTTTTCACCTTTTAAATCTCTGGCTTTTGCAATACCAAGAGCTGCTGACAAAGAAGTTGCCGCATGGCCGACTCCAAAAATATCGTGTTCGGACTCACCTCGTTTAATAAATCCGCTTAAGCCATTGTACTGTCTGATCGTGTCGAAGCGATCCAACCGACCAGTTAATATTTTGTGTGCATAGGACTGATGCCCCACATCCCACAGAATTCGATCTTTCGGGCTACATAGTGAAGCATGTATGGCAACTGTCAGCTCAATAACACCCAGATTTGAAGATAAGTGGCCTCCATTTTTAGAAACAACATCAATAATTTTTTCCCTAACTTCATCTGATAGATGATAGAGATCTTTTTGTGAAAGGTTTTTTATTCCTGTCGGTAACTTTATTTTATTTAATATACTCATTAGAATTCTCTTTTATAAATAATATCAACAAAGTCCGTTAATGCTTTTTTAATTTTTTTGTCGGACAGATTTTCCAGTTCGTTCTTTGTTTCAGTATATAAATCTGCGGCCAGTGTTTGGGCGTTTTTAAGCCCCAACATCGACGTATAGGTTGCTTTGTTTAATTTTTTATCTGAGCCCTGTTTCTTACCCATTTTTTCACTATCACCAATTTCATCTAGAATATCATCTATCAATTGGAACAATAGCCCAATATTTTTTGAATACTTACTTAGATCAAAACCCGGTATAAGATCTGGTTTTCCATTTAAAAGTATTAACGGAGATATGAAAGAAGCCTCGATAAACGCACCTGTCTTCAAGGCGTGCATTTTCTTTAATAGAGTAAGGTCAATTTTTTTATTTGTACTCTCGATATCGATTATCTGCCCACCGACCATGCCGTTTAATCCGATTTGTTTTGACAAATAGCTAATGGTTTTAACAATGTTATCACTTTCAAACCCATGTTTACTAAGTGCTTCAGAAAATTGCAAATAAGCAAAAGTCAGAAGAAAATCTCCGGCTAAAATAGCAATGTCTTCACCATATACTTTATGACAGGAAAGTTTTCCTCTCCGATAATCATCATTATCCATTGCTGGCAAATCATCATGAATCAGCGAGTAGGTATGGATCAACTCGATTCCAGCAGCCAATGGCATGAAATCGAGTTTGCTACTTAACAAACTTCCCATTGTTAGGGCAATAACTCCCCGAATTCGCTTCCCTCCATTGAGAGAACTATATCTAGCCGCATCTATTAAGTTTTTAATATCCGGATCAGTTGAAACCAATACCTGATCCAAATAGGTATCGATCTGTTTTTTATATTCTTTAAAATAATGTGGGAAATTCATGTTCTTCGATTGGTATCGCCTTCGGTTTTCCGTCTTGCTCAACCAGTTTCATAATTTTCTTTTCAACCTGGTTCAATTCTTTTTGGCAATCATCAGACAATCGAACACCCTCTTCATATTGTTTAATCGCTTCATCCAAAGGAATATCCGACTCGAGCTTCCTAACTATTTTTTCAAGTTTATCTATCCTTGCCTCGAAACTCTCAGTCTTATTTTTTTCAACCATTGTCCGATTATTATATCAAAATATAAAACATTAGGTAATGGTATAAATTGCCAATAGACGGACACCAGCATTAACCACGTCTTGGCTCTATTTTTTTGATTACCACCAGTTCTTTTCGAAGCGCTAAACCATTTTCTTTCGTCATCCATGCAGCCGCCTCAGGTATATAGGATAGGTACTCTTGGATTATTCTTTCTGCTTCGCATTCTGAATGGTGATCGGATATTTCCTGCAAGTCTGATATCATTAAATTTATTATTGATACATGAACTTGATTCAACAACTGCTCAATGATTCTTCCATGATCTCTTTCTGGTAAATTATTAAAAAACAATAGATTTAACCTTCTCATTTCAGAAATATCAAACTTCCACGATTCGTTCTTTAATGTGTCTCTTTTTTCAACATCCAATTTGTCATCGTTAATCGATTTCATACATTCAGTCACAATATTCAACTGTTTACTTACTAATGCCAATAACGTATTAATTTCATCTGTATAATTTTCTTCTTTGTAATACTGACTGATCGTACTTAACACTAATGATAAATATAAAGGTAGCTCCTTAACGGTCTGTTCATAACTAAACGATACGTGTGTTTCCTTAAGAGCAGCAATTACTTTATTTTTCATATACTTGTCCCTTCTAATTTTGTTACAAGTAATTATCGAAACAAACAACAAATAATCCCACTTTTATTAAATGTCTAATTGTAATTTATGCCTGTCGATTATACACTATAATCAAGAGTATCCGATTTTATTAAACAAAGGTAAAACTATATGGACTTAAGTACTATTCTAGGAATTATTGCTGGACTAAGCCTCATCTTTACTGCAATATTTCTACAAAGCGGTCTAGAAATTTTTGTATCCCCTACTTCGTTTCTGATTGTTATCGGCGGAACCATTGCATCGACACTTATCAGCTATCCTCTAAATGAAGTAATCAGCGTATTAAAAGTTGTGGGCAAGGTGTTTAAAAGCAATATTAAAGAACCCACTATTCATATGATAGAGCTTATCTATCTTGCTTCTGTTGCAAAAAAGGAAGGGCTTATTCGGTTACCCGGTCAAGCAGAAAGAATGAATGATCCCTTTATAATCAAAGGCGTTCAAATGGTATCGGATCGAATTAAACGACCGGAAATTATTCGCGCTCTGGAAACAGAAATTCTGATCATGCAGGATCGGCATAAATTAGGTAGAGAAATTTTTCAAGTGATGGGAAAATACTCCCCAGCTTACGGAATGATTGGAACGCTAATCGGTCTAGTTCAAATGCTCTCCAATCTGTCCGACCCCTCTGCTTTAGGCCCCGGTATGGCAACAGCGTTACTAACCACTTTTTATGGGACAGTCCTATCCAATCTTTTCTTTTTACCGATTGCAAATAAGTTGAAACGACGAAGCGAACAAGAATTCTTGCTGATGCAAATATCAATGGAAGCGATTCTTAGTATTGAATCAGGTGAAACCATAACCTTGCTAGAGGATAAGCTTAGCTCATTTATTTCTAGGTCATTGCATGATGTCCTTAGTAATCATAAAAAAACGATGAAACAAGAACAGGAAAATGCTTAATCGCAGCTTAAAAAAGCAATCCAATGATGATCAAGAAGAGGAAGGTGGATGGATATTAACCTTCTCTGATATGATGACGCTACTTCTAGCGTTCTTCGTATTGCTATATTCGATGTCTAAAATTGATACGGATAAGTATCAAGGAATCGTTGAATCTTTAAAATCCACTCTTACCGGCGCCGTTACAACCGAAAAACCTCAGGGGCACATTATTCAGGACACCGATTTAAAGGTTGAAGCTGAAAATATTGAAAACTTAAACAATGTATTGGAAAAAGAAATGAAAGATATCCTAAACCAGATTAATGAATTTATTGCTGTAAATAACTTATCCTCTAAAATAAATGCGTTTTCAAATCAGGATGGTGTTGTTGTAAAAATTGCAGATGATGTTTTATTTAATTCCGGTGAAGCAGAATTTAATCCCGACAGTAAAGTACTTCTTAATTATCTTGTTGAACTAGTACACAGATTTCCTTACCCAATTCGAGTAGAAGGCCATACTGATAATCGACCAATCAATACTGATAAATTTCCCTCTAACTGGGAACTATCAACCATACGCGCCTGTAATGTTATTCGTTATTTTATTGAAAAGGGATTAAACCCTCGGTTATTCTCTGCAGAAGGATTTGCCGAATTTCGTCCAATTGGGGATAATAACACAGATTCCGGTAGATCAAAAAACAGACGCGTCGAATTGATATACAAAAAAGAACGGATTATGGATATTTTTCGAGGAAATAATTAATAATACCAATATGATTTCCTGCCTGTTTTTGCTATAATGGTTAGTATCTAATATGCAATATATATCATTTATAATTATTTCGTTTATTTTACTTAGCATTCAAATTTATTTGGGTAGCAATTCCTTAAAAGATAATATCGAAAAAAACTTTGGAGCAATTTTCCTTAAAGGATTTTATCGATTAATTTATATCATCATTTCTATCATTATCTATTTTATAATCTTTAAAATATTTTTAAGTTTACCGGTAACCGTTCTGTTTAAACTAGAAGACTCTGTAAGCAATCTAGTATTCTTAATTATTGATACAATCCGATTTGTTGCCCTTTTCTTGGTGATTGAAGCTATCTGGGAACTTGATTTGTATGAGTTTTTTGGATTTAAACAACTTTGGTTTATTCTGACGAAAAAAGATATTAATCTATTTAAACGTAATCGAATTAGAGAAAATGATTTTACTCCAAGAGGGCTATACTTAAGACATCAACAGCCCGTTTACTTTTATATCATATTATTCTTTTTGCTGGATCGTCACTTAACCGTTAATAATCTTGTTTTTCTTCTCGTATTTATTCCCTATTTCTACATCAACACAAACCACCAAGAAAAACGGTTATTGGAAGATTATGGTGACAGTTACCAAAATTATAAAAGTAAAGTTCGTAAATTTATACCGATGCTTAAACGGTATTTAAGTCATGAACATCCTAAGAAGTAGCTTTTCCGGCTCTTTTTATCCACAAAACGCAACCGTATTATCTAAACAAGTTCACTCCTATTTATCTAAAATACAGAAAACAGTTCATCATCCGAAAGCACTTATAGTGCCTCACGCTGGATATGTCTACTCCGGACAAGTGGCAGCACATGGTTATAAACAATTGGAAAAAGAAAGTTACCAAACAGCAATCATATTAGGTCCTTCCCATCAGATATACAATTCGACATTAGCTATTCCAGTGGAAAATGCTTACATTAATCCACTTGGCACAGTACCTTTTAATGAATCAATCATCAACGATCTCCTTGAATCCAGCCTTTTTATTTCCGATTCCAGCCCGCATTATCAGGAGCATTCCATTGAAGTTCAGCTTCCTTTTTTACAGGTGGTTCAACCAAACATCAATATAGTACCAATTAGTGTTGGTAGTTTAAGCACTGATGCACTTAAACAAGCGGGTAAAGTGTTATCAAAATTTATAACAGACGACACCATTCTGATTATCAGCAATGACCTGTCACACTTTCACTCATTAAACACTGCCAAGATGATTGATCAAAAAACGATTGACGCTATTTTATCAATGGATGTTGACCGTTTTATAACCGCCTATCAACAGCGTTCAATTGAGTGTTGCGGTTTTTTCCCGATTGCACTGGCACTTGCCACTTTTGAGAATCTCAAATCTATAAAAGCAACACTGCTTAAATACGATACATCAGCATCGACCTCTTTTGACGACCAACGAGTTGTTGGATACACATCGATATCGTTCTGTTAGATTAGTCTCTACACAAGAAACATTCATAATTTAGCATAAATATTGTTGAAATTTTTTTTTATACCTTTCGATATATAGATGTTTTGACATTTTTATGACGAAGGAGACCTTCTCGCTATGAATAAACTGAAAATAATTGCTACAAAAGAAAAATCCGTTATTAACACCCCCTGTACTAGTTTTCTCAAGATTATTGTCGGCCCCTCTAGCTCTCACACCTTTGGCCCATACCTTATTGGGAAAAGCATTCGAAAAAAGTTAGAAGATTTTGATGGGAAAATTGAAGGAATAAAAGTTCATTTTTACAATTCTATGTCTAAAACAGGGGTTGGGCATTTTGCTGATTTTGCAATCATTGGCGGATTATTATCCGTAGAATTATCCGAATTAACGAAAAGTAAAGATTTATTAGGAAAAAATAATGGCAATTTAAATATACCCAATAAAAACGTTATTTTTGATATATCAAGAGATCTTCTCTTTCATAAAGGTGAGCATCCTGATAAACATGAAAATGGTATCGGCCTAACTATTAATTCCGGATTAGAAAATGAACAGACATTTAATTGGAAGTCTATAGGCGGAGGGGTTATTGATCCACCTTACCAAGTTGTAAATTATGAATTACTACCTCCATCATTTCAAATCGAAAACTGGATGAAATTTAAATATAATGCGAATAAATTTGATGGACCCATTATTGGATATATCCTTGGAAGAGATGAAGAGCTAAAACCTGAGGTTAATCATATGCATTATATGAGAATTGTATACAAGGCAATGATAAGGAGTGTTGAACATGGATTAGCTCTAAAAGAAACCATGCTACCTGGGAATATTATTTCTACTCAAGCTCATTGGCAACTATATCACAATAAAAGGAATAATGATCAAACGTTTTCTCTTGCTGGCATTTATGCCAGAGCTGCAGCAGAAAATAGTGCTAACTGTGGAGAGATTGTAACCGCACCAACAGCTGGAGGGGGAGGAGTCCTTCCTGGGATCATCGCTGCTATGAAGGAGAAAAGTTTTGTTAAAAAGGATAAAAATGGGATTGCAGAAAGAAAGCTGATCCAATCCTTGTTTTTAGCAGGACTGGTGGGGCAAATATTTCAAAAAAATACAACGGTTGCTGGAGCAGTCGGCGGATGCACTTTTGAAGTTGGGGTTGGAGCCGCGATGGCAGCTGCCGCTTCCCTTTATGCCCATTTAGAAGATACAGCAAAGCCTAAACAAAAAGCATTTAACCTAGACCTAATTGAAACAACGATGATGAATGTATTTGAAAAATGGATTGGCAGACCTTGCGACCCCGTTGGAGGACGAGTTGAAATACCTTGTATTCAAAGAAACAGTGATGCAGCTGAGGATGTCAGAAAAGTTGTCTCTATTGCATTACAACGTCCAGCATACTTAGCTCCACTGCTTGGTTTCGATAGAATGATTGCCTATGCCTATGAACTAGGAAAAACGTTACCCTCTCGATATAGAGAAACCTCTGAGGGGGGAATCGCCACTTTATTAATAAAAAGCCCCTATTCAAAAAGAAATCCAAATCAAAATAACGAAGAATAAAAATATTAAATCATGGGATTGACACATATTATATTCGATATATTCTATTGAGGAGTTAATGAATGGATCGAAAAATTGTTAGTTTAAACACGGTATTTCAAGCTGATTTAGCGTTGGTTAACGAATACAAAACGAATATATTCAAACAGGAAGGATATATTCGCAAGCAAATACTTGCTCGGGTTTCCTTCTGGAAATCAGCCAATCGGAAATATGCCCGACAACTAATTGAATCGGTAGCAAAATCCCATTGGTTCAAAACATGGGAAGACTTAATCGACTTATGCAAAGTAGGATCCAACGACTTAGAGCTTATTATCCCACTTCTTAAAAACTTTATTAACCACTATCACGCTGGTCAATTTAAACCAACAAATCTTGATTCTGTAGACGAGTTACCTGAATTATCGAAGGCAATTACCCCATTGTTGAAAAAAGAATATTTTAAGAAATATTTTTTTATTTTAAATGAACTCATTCGAGCAAGCGCCCCTCCTCAAGTTGATGTTACCAGCATTCGAAATCTATCTATGTGGTTTGATGATAATCGAAATTCTGATGATGATACACTTGAAATATTTGCCAGCGGATTTAGAGATGTGATCCATCGGAACCTTTCACCAGCAAAAATCATGTATTGTATGAACAGTTATTTCAATGGCTTCCTTAACGGCGTCCATTCTGATAAAACAATCGCATATGAACATAAAAGAAGAAATCAGTATCGAATTCAGGAAAGTTTTTTTAGTAAAATACCAGAACTTTATAAAATACTTCAAACACGGGGAAATGGTATAGCGGACATTTTAAATGATAAAAATAACTCCCATTTTGTATTCTGGGATGAATCCGTTACGAGTGAAGAAATACTTGAAGAAAAACTTAAGGCTCTGGGCCTTGAAGATATAGATAATATAAAAAAACTTTATCGGGAAACCTATCATGAACCTATGAGTTATTATGAAATAGCACGAGAGCTTCAAAAACTGCTACGACCGATTACAGAGGGCACTGTTTGGGAAGATCTAAAACCTAATGTTCAGCAATGGGTAACTGAAAATCCCCAATTACCTTTTGTTATACATATTCAGACATTCATTAAAGCCATTGATTCGAATGATTTATCAACAGCAATTGTTAAATACGCTCTTATTAAGCAACACTTGGTTCAATACGCAAAAAACCAGTCCAACAGCCACTCATTTAATACACTGATTCTAGGCAAGGAACTGGATAGTCTGGCTTTTTCTCACTTGCTGCCTGCGATTATTGACTTTACTCAAAAAAATGCAGGTACAGATGAATCATATTTACTGGCATTTAAAGCTCTGGGAGCAATCACCATCTCCCTATCTGTAAATGAAATAGATAAACACAAGACCATTTTAAACCAAGCACATAAACTGCGAGATTTAACACTAAAACAGATGGAGGACTTTAGTTCACTACGAAAAATTTTCTATTCACTCTTGCAATATAGCGGCAATATCAGTGGCTTTCTTTCAGCCACGTTATTTAATAGCAACTATCCAACGATTGATTCAAAAGCAGACGCCATCAAAAACTTTATACGCAGTCAACTTGGGTTATATATGGACCAACTTTCAAATATTCTTGGGCCTTATATTACAACAAAAAAGATTGTTGATGATGCAGAAACTCCTCTGACAAAAATAGCTGATGTTAGAGAAATACGGGACTTATTCTTCCCATTCAACAATAATCTACCCATTTCACCTTTAATAAAGAAAGATATTATTGGAAATAAAGGAATCGGTTTAGCTAACCTGACTAGATTAAAAATCCCAACACCTCCCGGAGTTATTCTCTCCAACATTGCTTGGGGTAAATATAAGGATCGTTTTAAAAATTATGACTTTCCTAAAGAGTTAATGACTGAAATAAAGACTTTAATGAAAGGGTTTATTTTCACTACTGGCAAAAAATATGGTAGTAAAAATAAACCTCTTTTTCTATCTGTTCGATCCAGCCCAAGAAAATCTATGCCCGGTATACTTGAAACATTTTTGTTTATCGGATTAAATGACACAACAGTTAAACAACTTGTCGCAAATACATTAGGAGCCAACGCATACAAATATTATTCCATGTTTATAGCAAAGTATCTTAATACTGTGTTAAATGTATCGAAAAGTGAAATAGATGCTTTTAAAAAAAGACTTCATGAGTATCATCTAAATGATATTGTCATGTATACTAAAGATATAGATATAGACCTTGTTCTGAGTCAATTAACTGAAATAGATGAGGAAACTCGTAAATATTACCAAGAAAAAATTGCAATATATTATAAGGCTTTAGCACAAGAGCTGAGTCAAACGAGATTTAATGGTCAAGTATTTCCCCAAAATCAATATACGCAATTGGCAAATGTCATTATGTGCGTTTTTAATTCTTGGGATAACGAACACGCAAAAGCTTACCGTGAATTTTATGATATTTCTGATAAAACGGGAACCAGTTGTATTATTCAACAAATGGTTTTCGGATTTAAAGATGAGAAATCCGGTTCAGGTGTTCTTACCACTCGTGACTCGAACTTTGGGCAAGATGTTCTAACCGGAGAGTTTAAACACATCGGGATAGGACCCGATGTTGTGGATGGGACCTCTTATACAATATCAGACTTAAGTTTACTTAATGAGACTCTTAAAACAGAAAGCACTTATACCTACCTGACACTCGTTAAAACCATATTGGAAAGGGAATATAAATACCCTCAGGATATAGAGTTTACTGTTCAGAAAGGCCAACCTCATATACTTCAAACTCGAAAAGCCATCCTGACTGATTTTGCAAAACTAGTAGCCGGAGTCGATATGTATCATCAAGGTATTCTTAATGAAAATGACCTGCAAAACATTATATCTAGCGATAAAGTAAAGTCTATGAAAATTCATGGGTTTGATGCTGCTCAAATAAAAAAAATCCCCACGCTAACAAGAGGTATGTGCGTCGGAAATAATATCGGTGTCGGCAGAGTCGCATTTTCTTCAAAAGAAGCACAGGCGTATATAGACGCAGGATTTCCAGTTGTACTTGTAAAATCCGTTACAAGCGATGAGGATAATAAGACCATTCCAAAACTTGCAGCACTTCTGACCTCAAACGGAGGCCCGACCTCCCATGCGGCTATCAATGCCCGTTTTGCAGATATTGCCTGTGTTGTTAATGCACCCTTTGAAATAAATATGAAAACTGAAACATTTTCACCTGGAGCACAATTTGCTAGGAAACATAATATTATCGTTAAAAAAGGAGACTGGATCAGTGTCGATGGTAGTACAGGCAAAGTTTACCAAGGACAGTTAGATACTCATTTTGGTGTCAATACCGATACCCTACATGTTGAAAAAGAAAAGATTCTAAACCACTATAAAGGCTTGTATTTCAAAATACTAAAAAAGTAAGATTAAAGTTACAAAAAAATCCGGGCTATAATCGAATCCGAGCGGCATTGGCATGCGCCGGCAGTCCCTCAAGATCTGCAAATTTTGCTGTATCTGATCCCAACTCATGGTAATCTTTTTTAGTTATATTGATAATGGAACTGGTTTTCATAAAATCCACTGCACTCAGTGGCGACGAAAATCTTGCGGTACCACCCGTCGGCAATACATGATTAGGGCCCAGACCATAATCGCCTAAAACTTCTGCTGAGTATTCGCCCAAAAATATGGCGCCAGCGTTATTAATTTTTTGAACCAATTCTTTATAGTTTCCATGGAATATTTCCAAGTGTTCCGGGGCAATCAAATTTGTTAATCTTGATATCGTCTCCAAATCATTTTCAGGAACAACAAAAATTGCCGAGTTGTTTTCAAACACCTGTTTCAGAATCTCTTTGCGATCCAGTTTACTGAACTGTATCTCCAGTTCTTTTTGTACCTGTCTAGCTTGTTCTAGAGAATCCGTTATTAAAATAGCTGAGGCGAGATTATCATGTTCTGCCTGAGCTAACAAATCGGCCGCTATATATTTTGGGTTAGAAAGATTATCCGCAATAACGCAAATATCACTTGGACCGGCTAACTTATCTATCCCAACGACACCATACACTTCTTTTTTAGCTAATGTGACATAGATGTTTCCTGGACCAACAATTAAATCAACTGGGTCAAGATCCTGTGTTCCAAATGCCAATGCTCCAATCGCCTGAGCACCACCCATTCTATATATTTCTGTTACCCCAAGTTCCTTTGCAGCAGCTAATATCATGTCATTAATCTTTCCTTCTTTATTTGAAGGAGTTACAAGGACAATTTCCTTAACTCCTGCTACATTTGCAGGAATAACATTCATGAGAACAGTTGATGGATAAACGGCTGTTCCTCCTGGTACATAAACCCCCACACGTCTTATCGGAGTCGCCTTCATTCCATAGCTGGAATTTTGAAATACAGGCGCTGACCAACTCTTCAGGAGAAATTTTTCATGATATGTTCTAACATTATTGATTGCCTTCTGAAGTATCGCAAGGTGTTCGTCATCTACTCTGGCATGGGCAAGATCGACCTCAGTACTGCTGACGACAATGTCACTAAACAAACTCGCCGGATATTCATATTTGCTAATATACTCCAGCAAGGCTCTATTACCATTATTTTTTATATCTTTTATTATTTCTCGAACGGTATCTGCTTCTGGTCTGTTTATAAATGACGTCCGAAGATGAATGGACTTTATCTTTTCCTCATAACCACTACTACTGATTGTTATCACTCTAATACAACCCCTTTCGAAACCTTATTTAGCATATCAAAAAAATTTGGATATGATGTGTTTATACAATCTACATCTATTATACAGCTATCTCCCTTAATTGCTAACGCCATAATAATGCTACTCATGGCAATTCGATGGTCATAATAGGATTTTGTGTCTGCTGGATGGAGCGGATTTCCGCCACTAATAATCATGCCATCTTCTTTTTCCTGAACCTTAGCACCATATTGTCTTAGAAATGCGATGGTCGTTTCAATTCGATCACTTTCCTTCACTCTTAGTTCTTTTGCATCCTTGATAATCGTATCTCCCTCTGCAAATGCTGCCGCAACAGATAGGATGGGTATTTCATCAATCAATAGTGGAATAATGTCTCCCGAAATTTCTATACCTTTTAATTTACTGCTTCTTGCTACAATATCAGCAATCGGTTCGGCACTGTCTTTCTGTTCATTTTCAAAGGAAATATCTGCCCCCATTTTCTGAAGAGCCGTAATAATACCAGTTCTAGTTGGATTAATCCCCACATTTTTTATTCGTATTTCGGCATTATCTAATATACAGGCTAGAACCATCCAAAAAGCAGCTGAAGAAATATCCGCGGGGACATTTATTCTACCTTTACTGATAAGTTCTTTCGGTGGATTTAATGATACGGTTTGTTTATCTACACGAATGTCAGCTCCGAACTGGAGAAGCATTTTTTCCGTATGATCTCTTGAGAAACCTGGATCATGAACTATTGTCGTGCCTTTCGCATACATGCCTGCAATCAAAATTGAACTTTTAAGTTGAGCGGATGAGATCGGCATGGAATATTCAATGGAGTTGATTTCAACAGTTTTCTTAACCATTACCGGAGCTGTTACTTTTTCCAAATGACTCGCATCTATCCACTTGTCTTGATTATCTTTTATAAAAAATCGACAGCCCATTTTACTTAACGGCTCAACAATTCGTTTCATGGGACGCGTCTTGATGGAATCATCTCCTGTTATAACCGAATCAAAATTTTGGGCAGCCAACACACCCAGTATAAGCCGTATCCCGGTTCCTGAATTTCCAACATAAAGAACATCTTTAGACGATTTTAATCCGTATAACCCCACTCCGTTCACAATTACTTCAGTTGGGGAAATACTTATTGGTACACCTAACTGCTTAAACACCTTACATGTGTTTAATGTATCTTCTGCCATAAGAAAATTTTCAATTACCGTTTTTCCCTGAGCTAGTGATGAGAATATGACAGATCGATGGGAGATTGATTTGTCCGATGGAACCATAATGGTTTCTTTAACTGAAGTATTTATCCCTCTAACTTTAACAGATTTCATTTATAATATAAACTGTTTGATACGATCGGTATTCAAACTATAAAAAACATTATTTGTTACTAAATATGCAGTCGATTCGAATATGGTTTCTATCTCTTTAAGGTTATTTTCTCTAAGAGTATCACCGGTTGCGACCAAATCAACAATAACATCACTTAGCCCTGTTATTGCAGCTAATTCTACGGAGCCATACAGCTTAATAATATCAACCTTAATACCTCGGTCATTGAAAAATTCTTTTGTACAATTTACAAATTTAGTTGCAACTTTCATACCATTTTTAAACCCATCAAAATTATTATCTTTATCGGTCGCAATTACGAAACGACAATATCCAAAGCCTAAATCCTTAAGTTTAATAATATTCGGTTTTCTTTCTCGAATAATATCCATTCCGGTAACACCCATATCAACTACCCCGTTTTCAACATAAACCGGTACATCTGTGGGTCTAAGAATCATGAATCGATATTTTTTTGTCCTATCAAAAAATATTAATTTCCGATCTGGAATATCATCTACCTCAACACCAAATTTACTAAAGAATTTCAAACTCTCTTTTAACAAATATCCTTTTGGGATTCCAATAGTAATCATTTCTTCGCTCAATTTATTGTCCCCTTCTCAAGGCTAAAGCCAGTTTATCAAATTCGATGGCAAACCCGATTGCGGGCACATCAAATCCATATTTTTTTATAAGAGAATTATATCGGCCACCTGTTCCGATAATATATCCAATACCTTCCACAAAAATATTAAAAATAATACCGGTATAATACGTAATTTCTTTTACTAAGCCTAAGTTGTACTGAATATAGGGCTGATATTTTTTATCCAATTTTTCTGAAAAAATCTCTAAATAGGTATCTTTTAGAAGGATCTTTTTATCTCCAATTGCTGGGAATTCTGCCAGTTTGTAGTAGTCACCATGCACCATTGCCTCTATTTCTTCAGGACTCTTATTTTCTATATTTTCAACATGGCCGATTTCTATTTTGAATTTTTTAACTTTAATAGATTGAAGCATGTCAATC
>MFRH01000051.1:39347-41811 GCA_001783275.1 Candidatus Margulisbacteria bacterium GWF2_35_9 | reverse complement strand
ACAATGGACGCACCATTTAGAGAAGGCCACAAAACTTTATCTCTGTATATGAGAGTTTTTAAAGCCCACGGAATAAGAATAACGATCATTACAACATCGACCAAAGGAACAATGACCGGCCCAACAGGCCGTGCCAAACTTGGCAGAACACCGGCAGCCGCTACGATTGTTATACCCAAATCAATATTCGTAAAAACAAGAACAAACCCAGTTATAACAGCGATTGCAACAAAAACCATAATAGGCGACGTATACGCCATGAGTACACCTAATACTAATCCACATATTATGTATATAAAACTACTTAAAAAAGGATTTTGCATAAAACCGGATAACCTTCCTATTAAACGCTATTTTTTCCTTTTTACCCATGAAAATTAATATACTATTTCGAATAATAAATCCCATAATCTGCATTACTAAAAATAACTTCAGCCCCACTGCTCCATAGTGTTTTTTGTAATACAACACCTTGCTTAAACAAAATTGTTCCTTAAATGCATTGTTACCAACCCCACTTGCGCCACCAAGGTGAATAATATCTCCGACTGGAAGAAAATAGGTTCGGTATCCTTTCTTATGTAACCTAAATGCTAAATCAGTTTCTTCTGCATACATAAAAAACCGTTCATCGAAACCATTTAGCGAATTAAATAAATCCCGTTTTATTAATAGACATGCACCACTGGCAAAATCGACCACACGTTTTTTATTGTAGGCAAATTTTCGATAATCACCTACCCATTTATTTTTAGGGAACAGTGTACTTAAGAAGAAACTTTCACAAAAGGCTCGCCATAGTGTTGGAAATTTATATACGGATTCCTGAATCGATTTATCCATATTCAATAGGCGGGGAGCAGCAATCCCAACATCGGCATATTCCATGGTTGCTTCTATGTCTTTCAAGACAGAGCCAGTTAAAATTGTGTCACTGTTGATAAAAAGCAAATACTCTCCAATTGCTTCTTTAACTGCAATATTATTACCTGCGGCAAAACCATGGTTTTTTCCTGCATCTATTAACTTAATTTTTGGAAATTTATCCTTGAATAATAAAACACTACCATCCATTGAACCATTATCCAAAAGAATAATTTCAAAGTCTGTTTGATCTTCATAGGTATAAAGAGAATCGATACAATTAATCGTTAACTGCGGTGTTTTATAGTTAATAATAATAATTGATGTTTTTTTTCCCACTATTGTTTGATAGTCAATTGACTACATCAGTTATTTTGAAAACCAATTAAACTTAATGATGCACCAAATAGCACTCACACCATCTTTCCAACCAATTTTTTTACCTTCGCTGTAATCCCGACCATAATAAGAAATGGGAATCTCGTACATTCGAAGCTTTTTTTTGGCAAACTTGGCGGTTATTTCAGGTTCCAATCCAAAACGCTTGGATTGGATGTTAATCCCGGAAATTGCTTGCTTTGTAAACACTTTATAGCAGGTCTCCATATCCGTTAAATTAATATTTGTCAGCATATTTGACAATGTTGTAAGCAATCTATTTCCCACTGAATGCCAGTAAAAAAGGACTCTCTGCGGGCCACTACCACCCATTAATCTAGAACCATAAACAACATCTGCATGTCCTTTAATAATAGGATCAAGTAAACGTGGATATTCATTTGGATCATACTCAAGATCGGCATCTTGGATAATCATTATATCCCCAGTT
Source organism: Candidatus Margulisbacteria bacterium GWF2_35_9 (assembly GCA_001783275.1). GTDB lineage: Bacteria > Margulisbacteria > Riflemargulisbacteria > GWF2-35-9 > GWF2-35-9 > GWF2-35-9. The sequence goes on along the minus strand of MFRH01000051.1, from coordinate 40,118 downwards.
GCTTTAGAAATAGCAGTCTGAATAGCTGCCCCCTTCCCTTCATTTTTCTCTTTATAATAAATAGATACTCGATCATTTTTATATTTCTTTAACCACGATTCTGTTCCATCCTTAGAAGCATCGTCTACACATACTATTTCATAATCATATCCCTTCGGAATGGGTGCCTCATGAATTTTTTTTAGAATTGTCTCAATCGTATTTTTCTCATTATATATCGGTACCAGAATGCTAATTTTCTTCATAATTCTATCCTTTTTAAATTATTATAGCTTGGTTTTTTATCTAGTTAAACCATTTTTCTCTTCATCGAACAGAGGTTTTATCCAAACATCTCCATATATATAGTATCTGATTATTTCTAAATTTTATACTCTATCGAATAAACTTCTATATAATATGTTGAATCGCGATTATAATAATTGTATGAAAATTCTGTATCTTAATAATTTACTCAACGGCGGAGCTGCAAATTCAATCCGGATGGTTGCAAAAGGAGCCATTGAAAAGGGACATACTCCAGTCTTAATAGTTAGCGCTGATTCTTCATCTACAAGTATTGTTGACGGATACACCGTTCATCATGTAAAAACGCCAAATCTTTATGGGATCGTCGGAACTCGCAATCAGGCAAAATGGAAAAAACCAATCTGGCACCTTCTTGATAGCTACAACATTTTCAGCAAACATTCCTTAAAAAAAATTATACTTGCTGAAAAACCGGATATTATTCATACCAACAACTATTCGGGATTTTCTCCCTACATCTGG
>MFRH01000051.1:28649-39339 GCA_001783275.1 Candidatus Margulisbacteria bacterium GWF2_35_9 | reverse complement strand
TGATAAGCTAGGGATTCCGGTTGTACATACGATTCAAGATTATAGCCTGGTATGCACACGCGCCATTATGTTTAAAAACTCACTTTGTTTAAAACAATGTGCAGCCTGCAAACTATATTCAATTCCTAAAAAACATTTATCGAGGTATGTACAAGCCGTTGTTGGCGTTAGCAATATCATACTCCAAACTCATTTAAAACTTGGATTTTTCAAACACGCATCCATAAAAACGAATATTCATAATCCCATTTCGTTAACGATACACACCCTTAATAAAACAACTCAAACTCCTCTTAAATTTGGATTTGTTGGTCTGTTAGCACCCATCAAAGGTACTGATTATTTATTAGAAGTATTTTCAAAACACTTTAAATCTGGCGCAACACTTCATCTCTGGGGAAAGGGATATACCTCGGAATTTGAGAATATGATAAAAGAAAAATATAAACAAGAAAACATTATCTTTGAAGGATACGGGAATCATGACGAAATCTACAAAAAAGTAGATGTGTTAATCGTTCCAGCCATGTGGCACGAACCTTTCGGGTTAATCATCCCTGAAGCGAATTCTTTTGGGGTACCCGTCATAGCAAGCCAGAGAGGTGCTTTCACAGAAACTGTTACTGATGGAAAAAATGGATTCTTGTTTAATCCTGATCAACCAGAAAGTCTGGTCGAAAAAATCCAATACTTTATTGATCATCCAGAAATAATTTCATCCATGGAAACCAACTGCTTAGCTTTTGCAAAAACATGCTCCTATGAAACTATTTCAAATCAGTATTTAGAAATCTATAAACAAATTTTGAATTAAGAGCGGGCTTTTACTCGTTTGGCAGGAACTCCGGCATATATAGAATTAGCTTCACAATTCTCAGTAACGACGGCATTTGCTCCAATCATAACATTATCGCCAATAACCACTTCACCGATTATTTTGGCTCCCGTATAAATTTTAACATTATTACCAATGATCGGCTCACCAAACTGCCACTCTTCTTTTACACCAATTGTTACCCCATGATACAAGGTACAATTTTTGCCAATTTTTGTTTTTTTGGATACAACCAAGCCCACTCCATGAAGTATTCGACATCCACCATCTATTTCGGCATTCCAATGGATATCGATTCCATAAAGTATCTGAATCAGACGAGTTAGCACAGCAGAAACAGGTGTCAATTTTATATTAGAAAAAAAGTGGGATATTCGATATATCAGCATTGCCTGAAACCCTCTGTTCCAGAGCGCGACTGCTATTAACTTAAGGCCTGTTCCATATGCATTTAAATCCTGTGTTATTTTCTTCATTTTATTTGTTCATGCCTTCCAATTTTTTTATCACTGATTTAAGAAGCATCTCTTTCCCCAAAGTAGTGTAATGGGTATCACCCATATAGTATAAAAGGTTTGAATCATCGTGTTTCCGATAATTCATATATTCCGAATACACATCCACATAGTTTACACCTCTTTCAGATAATAGATTCTGAAATTTTGGAATAAACCCATCGTATGAATACATTATATCTAAAAAATCATAATATATCGAAAATTTATTGGGGATAATGATATAAACTAATTCTACATTATATTTATTTTCCAGTTCCTTCGCTAATTCTGCCATCTTATCGGCATATAAAATAAGGTCTTCCTGTTTTTTCTTGCTTTTATTAAATGCAACGGATTCGTTATAAAATAACATCTTCGGATTTTCAGAATAAAAAGTAACCCGATTATCTACCTCGCCAAATAAATTGAATCGTATATTTTTTATTTTTTTATTAATCGGGCCGATTATAACGTTATTCTTAAAAAAATATTCCATATCTGCATTATTAAATAATTTCATCCGAAGTCTCTCAAAAGTACTATATCCAGAAACGGAATACAGATTACTGTAATTTTTTATTCTATTTACAGAATATCGTTCGACCGTTTCTAGTATTAATACTTTTTTATCACTCGATTTGTACAATCCATTTTTAAAATAAACCAGCGGGTTTAATAATACGTCATCCACATAAAGATTAAAATTATACACGTTTTTATTTATCATTGTTTCTAACTCTTGGGGAGCTTTGAATGATTCAATACTTGAATTAAAAAAAGAATCTCCTAGAGTTAATATATCTGAACTTGCTATATTATTTTTGGGGTTTGCACTTCTTTTTACTAAGAAGTTTTCCTTAAACTCGTCCACCATACAAAATGTATATAAGTCCCCTTTTCCATTTATTTGATATAGGAATCGCTTACCAATCGGCTTGATTTTTCCACCAATCAATACAGAAACAGAGAGGACGATAACTAAAAACCAGCAAGTATAAAAGATTCGTTTCATCATGGCCTCAGAATTGGAAGTAAATAAATTGATTTGACGAAAAATTACCAAGGAAAATTATACTAAGAACGAGTATTGAATAGGCACTAAACCTGATTAAGGCTGGTTTTGTTGAAAGGAAATACCGGATACTCCAATGTCTTTGAATATGATGAATATACTCCATAAATACGATCGCACCTACACCTAGAAGCAGGCTTCTGAGCCCTAGGTCAAATCCTCTCATAATGAATCCGATCATCTCGGGATTCAGTAATCCTTTAAAGATATGCGTCACGACATATCCTGCATCTGAAATGGTATTGGCTCTAAAAAATATCCAAGAAAAACAAACCAGAGAAAATGTTACTAATACTTGAATATATTTATGAACCGTCTCATGTCTGTCTAGATGAACCGTACTCACTATTTTTTCTCTAATACGTTTCGTCCATATGGAAAATAATAAATAGAAGCCATGCAAAGCCCCCCAGACAACAAACGTCCAGTTTGCTCCATGCCACAACCCGCTGATTAGAAATGTAATAAATAAGTTAAAATACCAGCGCCATTTAACTTTTCGGTTACCACCTAATGGGATATAAACATAATCCCGAAACCAGCTAGATAAGCTGATGTGCCAGCGTTTCCAAAATTCGGATATGCTCTTTGAAAAATACGGTCGTTTGAAGTTGTCCATCAGCTTGAACCCTAACATTTGCGCAATCCCGATGGCCATATCGGAATAACCCGAAAAATCACAATATATTTGAAACGCAAACAACACAGTCGCAATAATTAACGGAAGTCCTTGATAGCTATGAACATCGTTATACACATAATTTACGAAATAGGATATCCTATCGGCAATCACAACTTTTTTAAAGAGTCCCCATAAAACTAATTTCAATCCATTGGTAACCCGATGATAATCAAATTCATGCTTCTCAAAGAATTGTGGTAAGAGATGTGTACTCCTCTCTATCGGACCAGCAACAAGCTGTGGGAAAAAAGACACATACAAAGCAAATATACCAAAATGCCTCTCCGCTTTCTTCTCTCCTCGATAAACATCAATCGTATAGCTCAGAGTCTGAAACGTATAAAAAGAGATGCCCACCGGCAAAAGAATACTTAATCCAGGGATGTTGTATATTAGGTGAAGGTTATCAAACAGCAGTTTCAAGGATCCATTAAAAAAATTAAAGTATTTAAACACAAACAACAATCCCAGATTAGAAATCAAGCTCATAAACAAATACTTTCGTCGTTTCTTTTTGTTATCAGTACTACTCATCATTATTGCTGCGAGATAATCAATGATTGTTGATAGAATAATAAGAATAATATACGCTGGATTCCAGCACATATAAAAATAATAGCTAGCTATTAGCAAGAATAACCAACGGATAGAATGCGGTATTATATAATAAAAACTGATTATTAATACGAAAAATACTAGGAATTGAACTGAATTAAATAAAATCTTTTTTCTCCCCTATATAACAACAGTTTACTTTAAATATTATGTGAAAAATAAAACGCTTTGTAAACAAGCAGTCCTATTATCAGCGATTCCCTATCATGATTTTAAAATCTTTTTCACATCTTGATAACGACTATCCCAAGTACTCTTCTTTGCCATTTCAGCCCTAAGTAGTGAATCTACTTTTGTGCTGCCAGCCAGAACCCGCTGTACAGCTAACTTAAACTCATCCGCAGAATTAACAATTGTATAAATATTTCCCCAATCCTTAAATCCGCTCACATTGATTGCAACGACCGGTTTTGTGCTGAGCATATATTCATACTGCTTAATTGGATCCAAGCTATTCACAAAATCAGTTTGCAAGTGGGGTACCAGAAGGGCTTTCGCCTGATTCATAATCATGCTCATTTCCTGATATGGTTTAGCCCCGGTTAATATAATATTTTTATACTTCGATAATTTAATTTTGGTTCCATTACAAAAATATACTGGGCCTACATATTTAAATGTTTCCTCAGGAAATGTGGTGGCTAACGCTATAACTAATTCAATATTAAGCCGTTCCTCATGGAGGCTACCGGTATACAAGAAGTACTCACCTAGACTATTTGATTGATTGTCTGATTGGTAATCCGCTATATTTATGCCATTTTTAATCAAAACCGTTTTCTCTCCATACTGCTTTTTTTTCACTAATAAATTATCAGAACACACGATGATGTTATCTGCTGCCATCGATAGTTTTTTGTCGGCATGAATGACCTGTTCTTTCTCTTTTTGAGGGTAATTAATTAAGGTCCAGTCATCGGTTATGTCATAGACTAATTTAGCATGCTTCAATTCTCTGCAAATAAGATATTTGGTGTGATCATTTACCCAAAGAATATCAGTCTTTATTCCCGCAATAAAAATAACTTGAAAAAAATAGAAAAGGGAGTTGAGTATTAAGGCAATACTGCCAAGTCTTTCTGGAATCATTTTATAAACATATCTGCATTTAATATTCTTGAAAAACCTGATTTTTTTCTTTATTATCTGCGTTATAGGGAGCGTTGGACCGATATAGGTTACATCATAATCCTCCTGCATTCGATCTGCAAAAAATTGGTTACGACGCCAAATGTCATCCCAGTGTTCCAATGAAATAAATAATAGTTTTTTCATAGTTTTATATCTTTTATTACTATATTATAAAAGATCTTGGTAAACCTCTCTGTATAGAATATGTGATGGGAATCCGCCAATAAGTTTTCCATCTTAGACATATAATACTTACCACCCAAGGTAAAATCAAAGTAATTTAATTGATTCTCCTGTATTGCACGATCAAAAATACTTTGTACGTCGATCTTGTCTCGTTGCAATGTTGTAAATTCCCTATCTTCCGGAGCATTGAACAAAATGAGTTGAATCTTGTTCTCGTTACACATCTTAATAATATCATAAAAATCCTTTACCAAATCCTTATTCACTCCTGCTCTATATTCTGGAAAGGTCGCTTCCATTTCTTTAGGATCGAAAACATAACTCTTCTCTCGAGGATTATTCTTCATCCGATAAGTTTGATGCATTTTAAATGACAACCCTGCGTATTTGTTTTTTGTCATATAGTAATTAAATAACTGCCAAGGCATTTGCTGAATAATTTCTGGATACCGGATCATATATTTTACAGGCGTCCAATCTACCGATAATACTCTAGCAGCAAAATAAGGGTGGAAATTGGTTCGTCGGGTACTAAATGAAAACCAAGATACTTCAAGGATAAGAGTTTTCGGTACATTCCTACATCGTTTTAAATATGCCTCCAGCACCATCTTGTTATGTGCTAGACTTGCAGCAGCAAAACCCAGATTTAACACTTTTTTGTTAGCTAATACACCAAGTTCTTCTGCCGATAATGCGGCTAATACTTTGCTGTTTCCTAGAATAAGAACATCCGCACTCGGAACCATATTAAACACTTTGTAGTAATCTTCAACAAAATAGCCATCGCTGGGCTGTAACATATTGGGTGTGAGCACATGATACAACACGATCGTCCCAGCAAATAAGGAAAATAAAAGACTTACATAAATAAATGTTCTAATGATCAGCTTTTGCATCATTAAAATTGAAAATAAATAAACTGCTGGCTCATAAACACTCCAAAATAAATAATGACTAGTACAAAGGAACCATAAATCGACCACCTAAGAAAGAACGACCTTTGTTTGATAAAGAAAATAATTTGAGTATAATTCTGAATAACTTCTACTAATACTAAAGCGATTATCGCAATAAACGCAACAGCTAAATTATACTTTTCCATTTGAGGAACAACATTTATGCTTAATTGATGTAAATCAATTAACACAATTTTCTTTATAATCATGAACCCGTCTTTTAGTGAATTGGCTCTAAAAAATATCCATCCAAAACATACCAGATGGAAAGTAATAAACATCTTGATCAGGTTTTGTATTTTCTGGCGTTTATCAATCTTAAACAACCGAGCAACCTTTTCTCTAATAGTCTCAGTCCAAATTGAAAATACTAAATAGAATCCATGCAAGACTCCCCAGAAAACAAAGGTCCAATTAGCTCCATGCCATAATCCACTTATTAAAAAGGTAACAAATAAATTATAATACCATCGCCACTTTACAACCCTGTTGCCTCCCAACGGAATGTACACATAGTCTCTGAACCATGTCGATAAGCTGATATGCCATCGTTTCCAAAACTCACCAATGCTCTTTGAGAAATAGGGTCGATTAAAATTTGCCATCAAGTCATAGCCCATAACTTTTGATGCCCCGATTGCGATATCGCTATACCCACTAAAATCACAATATATTTGAAACGCAAAAAAATAGGTCGCGAGGATTAATGGTGCACCCGAAAATTTCTCAGGATGATTGTAAATAGCATTCACATAAATAGCCAATCGATCCGCAATGACTAACTTCTTAAAAAAACCCCATGCCATTTGTTTTAGTCCATCACTAATTCGGTCATAGTCAACATCATTCTTTCGATAGAACTGTGGCAGTAGATGCGTGCTTCGCTCAATCGGCCCAGCAACTAACTGAGGAAAAAACGCAACATAAACGGCAAATATCCCCAGATGTTTTTCTGGTTTCTGTTTCCCACGATAGACATCAATCGTATAACTGAGTGTTTGAAAGGTATAAAAAGAAATTCCCACCGGCAATAATAATTTGAAGGTTGGTGAATGATAAAAAATATTAAAATGATTCGCTATACCATACACCGACCCACTGAAAAAATTAAAATACTTAAAAGCAAATAATAAACCCAAATTAGATAATAAACTTAAAAAAAGATACTTTTTCCTTTTATTTTTATTATCTGTGTTCCCCATCATTAAAGCAGCAAAGTAATCAATAAGAGTTGAAACAATAATAAGCAATAAGTACTCGGCTTTCCAGCACATATAAAAGTAGTAGCTGGCCAGTAGTAAGAGTATCCATCGATATCTGTAGGGCATAGAAAAATACGCCATCACGACGATCGGGAAAAAAATCAGAAATTTTAATGAATTAAATAACACTATTTAATCATACTTACAAATATTTATAATTTCTAGACTTTTTTAGTCAGTATAATCATTGGATATTGGAAAACACCTGCAAATACCTTTGGGAACCTATCTTCCATTTTAAATAATATATCCAGCATTTTTTTTCCAAATTTATTATTTGGGAAGATCGATTTCTGATGACTCGAAGCAAACGAACGCCAAGGCAAAATCTGTACATCGGCAACATCCTCGAACCGTTTCCACCAGCTATTGCTGTGGGGTGAAAAATAAAGTTCAAACTCTGTTTTCTTTTTTCTTCTGATGAGCCATTTAACTACTTTTTTTAACGTTCGAAGTGGCAATGCAATGTAATTCATTATGGCATGTGGATTGCTGTAGACAATAATAACTGGCTTTCCCGGTTTTGTTACGTTAATGAGCTTTCGAACAGCTTCTTCCTGTTTATCTTTATCTATATGATAAATGGTATGTAAACTAATGGAGCAGTCGAAGAAATCCTTTTCCAAATCAAGATCAAAAAAACTACCACACAAGAAAACACCGTGGTCACCTATTTTTCGTTTTGCATCATCTAAAGCCTTTGACGATAGATCAACACAATACCTTTTTTTATACTGTTTTGAATACTCAAAATATTCTTTAAATTGAATCGGTCCCGATGCCATATCTAAAATATTGTCTCCACTCTCGGGAATATGGCGCAATACCCTAAGCCTGCATTTACTGACATATTCTCTGGCGTTTTCTCTTAAATCTTCAAACCGCTTTGCATCTTCAGTATCCTCACCCTCTGTTTCCCATCCGACATTTCGATAGAACTTTGACACTTTATCTTCGGCATAATTTTCCATAATCTAAAAATCCCCTTTCATTGGTGCTACGACAAACATTAGTTAAATTTAAAACAGTTATAAATATCAATATATGTTCCAGCAATTTTATTCCAGTTGAATTGCTCGCTGTATTCTTTGTTCCCTTGCTCCAACATCTTATATTCGTTTAGCATTTTAGTTATACCCAACGACAGTTCTTCTGGATGATTCGGGTTGACCAATAACCCCTGCTCGCCATCGTGAATAAACTCTGTCGTCCCCCCCTGATTTGTTGCCAAAATTGCCTTTCCAGCAGCCATCGCTTCTAATGCAACAATCCCAAAGGGTTCGTATCTTGAGGGCATCACAACAAACATACTGCTTTGCATGTATCGAACAACTTCCTCTCGATTGAGTCTTCCCAAAAGAACCACCCTGTCCATCAGACAGTTTTCCTTTATTAGTTGATTTAAATTCTCGAGCTCTTCTCCTGATCCACCTATCAAGAGTTTAATATCTGACAGTTGTTCAATCGTTTTGGAGAATGAGTGGATCAAGAGATCAAAACCCTTATTATAAGATAGGCGTCCTGTTGCAAAAATATATCGATCTGCAATCGGTTCTTTGATTTGTTTAAATTCATTCTGATCAATTCCATTATGAATAAACGTTGACTTGGCACTCACATCAAGATAATTTTGAATAAGCTCATCCAGAGTGGCTTTGGAACAGGCTGTTACAAATGACGCGTGGTTTAATCCTGTGATTAAAGATCGTTTCATAAATGCGGAAGTCTGATATATTTTATGTGCATCCATCACTGTTTCACCGTGACTACTTAAAACAAGCGGAATTTTGCATATTTTAGAAACAATAGTCGCATAGAACAAATTTCCGCTGGCACAATGAACGTTAATGACCGTTGGTTTAAAAAAACGAACAATTAGTAATAGTCTGAAAACTTCCAAAGGGAAATATATAAAAAATCGGATGAGATTAAAAACTCTTCGAGCCGGTAAGTAAAAATGAAACCTATTTATTGTTAATCCGTTCCATACTTCGCGCCTTTTAGTGTTAACCGATCTGGATGTCACAATTTGCACAGCGATATCTTTTTTTTGATAGACCCTAACTAACTGACGAACTACCTCTTCCACTCCACCAAGAGAAGGGAAATAAGCACTGGGTATCAATAATATCCTCATGATATTTTTTCCAAAATACGTTTTAGTTGACTCGCCGCTTTTTCCCAAGAACTATTCTGTGCAATTTCTAGTCCTTTATCAATTAGAGCCTTATGCCCCTTCATATCCTCTATAAACTCCGAAAGTTTTTTTATTAAATCTTCTTTATCAACGGGATTAAAAAAAACAGCATTACCCTGTGTCACTTCTGGTAATGATGACGCCTTGGAACAAATAACCGGGACTGCGCAAGCAAATGCTTCCAATATGGGCAGTCCAAACCCCTCGTAGTAAGTTGGGAAAACCAGTGCCTTAGCACCTGACAGGATAAGCGCAACATCTTCGTCTGGGATATACCCTAAGGGATATACACCAGCTATATTTCTCTCTATTTTATGACCAAATATAACAAGTCCCGGCTTATCTTTATCCGACCACTTTTCATAAGACTCAAGTAAAAAGTTGATATTTTTTCGAGCCGATTTTCCTCCGTATGTTATAAAATAAGTATCCGGCAACGAATACTTCTCCATTACCTTCTGGATCATTTCCCTATCATAAATTCTAAAACGTTTTAAGTCACAACCATTGGGAATCACAATGACAGAGTCCGCTTTAATCTTAAAAAAATGGATAATCTCATTTTTTGAAAACTCTGATACCGTGAGGATCATCCCCGCTTTATTTACCATCTGCTGAGAATTTACTGGGAAGGGTTGCTCCTCTTTTGGGTATCTTAACCCGACTGTATCATGGATGGATATTATGTACTTTTTCTTTGGAATATGGCGTAGCATATGAAGACCAATTTGAATAAAATAATCATATCGACCTAGAAACAGCGTTTCAATACATATACCAAATTTATTTAATATCCCCAATATTTTTCGAGGAATCGGACATACTAAAACCTTAAATCCTTCACTCTTCATATATGCCATATGTTCGGATATATGTTTGGGTCGCCCAGCTGCAAAATTAATAACCTCTACCCCATCTTTTTGCAATGCCTTCATTAACTCCACTGTCGCAATTGTCATTCCGTATCGCGTACCCGACACTAAATCGATGTCAAAATAAATTTTCATAGTTTATAAACACTCCCGATAGGTTTTCCCTAACTGACTGGTTGTTACTGATAACTCATATTTACTCCGGAAAAACTCCTTTACCTTAACCTTCTTTTCACTAATATAGTCTTTATCTGCCATCTTTCGTATTGCCTGTGTAATAGAATCTGCATCTTTCACTTTTGTTATTTCACCCGCATCTCCATATCCAATCATCTCAGGTAATGCCAAAATATCGCTAGTTAGCACAGGAATATCAAATGAC
>MFRH01000051.1:22473-28561 GCA_001783275.1 Candidatus Margulisbacteria bacterium GWF2_35_9 | reverse complement strand
ATATTATAAGCGGCCCACTCCTGTTGACTGAGCAAAGGGCCACTTCCAATTATGTACAAGCATAGCTTTTTATTTTGATAATATACCTCTTTGTATGCATCAAGCAGAAACTCCCCTCCCTTTGCATAAAAATCTCGGGCAATAAATCCAATATTTATTTTATTAGTTGATTCTTTTTGTTTTCCAGAATTTGAATGGATTCCAATGGGGATGACAACCAATTTATTTTCTGTTGAATTACTTAAATAACGTTGCTTTAAATACTCTGAAAAAACAATAATCTTGTGTGCCTTTTGATGACGCAAGGACGTCTCTTGCATATTAAAAACGCTGCATAATAAGCGTTCTATCATAAGCATTGCGTTAGCTCGAAACTTTGAAACACCATTTACATTTTCTAAAAAATCACCAACCATTGCAGCATTACTGATTACAATGGGAGGAACATGGCCTGTAAATGAAACAGGGAAGACATGGACATGAATTAAGTCAAATTTGCCCATCACTTCAAAATACTTCCATGGATTTGCAATCAGCCATTTTTTTCTTCTCAAAATATTAATAAAGAATATAAATAGTGCTGGCAAAAAATCGATACAAAACCACTGCTTTTTATATTTCAGATTTCTAAATAAATATCGAAGCCGTTTACGTTCTACAATCTCTTCCGATTGCAGCGCTTTCACGTAGTCGATATATTCTACATTTTCCGGAGGATTTGCAATAAGCGATTCGGTATAAATAACATCCCCACAAAAGACATCGACCCCCCGAACAGGGCTTACTAATAATATTCTTACTTGATTAATGGTTCTTCCCCTGTCGTTTTTCTATGCACCCATCGTTCTCTTCTAACTAAGGATAACAAAAATATATTAATCATTGATCGACTAAAAAGCTGTTTGGGTTGATAAAAGATACTTATCCACCAGTATTTTAAACAATACAAATAATTTCCCAAATGAAAATGACGCCATGCTAGCCATAAGTACAATGTGGCATACGCCTTCTTTTTTAAGGGCAACTTACTGAACTCACTATGCCGTTTAAAAAAAATATCCAAGGTTAGAATAGCAGACTTGCCAATTTTAACCGCTGCACTTTTTGCTGTATTGCTATCATGATGCCTGTAAAAAATCATTTTTTCATGAACAAAACCCACTTTATATTTAAGAGCCGTTTCAAATACGATATAATTATCTTCAAGAGCCAACTCTTTATTAAAGCCACCCACTTCTCTTAATGCTTCTGTTCTAAAAAACAAGGTCGGTCCCAAGCAGCCTTTTTTTAAAAACAAGAAATCTTCCAATGCATGATAGGGTTCTGTTATTAAAATATCTTTCGGCTTGATTAAATCACTAATTCCCCTATATATGTTGCTTTTTAACACCCCATCAAGCATCACTGCTTCCTGCCCGTTCGTAATTCCAGCGTCTTTTAAAACCGCTCTGTAAAACGAATATTCTAAATTGCATCGGAACATCACTTCTGCTTTACCTGGGTTGTTTTCAACGGGAATCAGACAGGTGTTTCGTGTTAGACAATCCCATATTTTTTCATAAGTTTCAGAGTAGTATTTTCCCAGATCTGCTTTTTTGATAAAACCATAATTTGTTGTCACCTCTGACACAAAAAGCCCGACATCTGATGAGTACTTTTCAAAAAAATCGACCATTACTTCAACATAATAGGGATAAATCATATCATCTGAAGCCACATAAAAAAAATACTTACCTTTAGCCAGACTTAACCCCTCGCTTAACGTACTGCTAAGTCCTTTATTTGATCTACTGATATATGTAAATGACTTATTGTGTTTTTCCCATACTGCTTGGATACAGTCCGCTGTATTATCTCGTGACCCATCATTGATCACAATCAATTCAATATTTTGATAGGTCTGATTATGAACACTACGAATGGCATCCTCCACAAATAACTCATGATTATAGGCAGGCATTACAATCGTTACCAGAGGCCATTCCTGCTTCATTTATTAAAAATCCCCTTTATAATAGGATTCTAGTTTACTGATAACCGTATTCATTTTGTATTCATTTGAATTAATCGTTAATTGATCAACTACTTTCTTTTTTTCTCGGTCATTCATTGTCCAAAACTTTTCGAAACAATCTTTCAGGTCGTTCATGTCAGCTTGTTTATAGAGCATCGCATTTTTTTCAGAGAGCATCTCATTGAAACTCGCACTATTCGGAGCAAGAATCAGTTTGTCCATGGAGATAGCCTCCAAGCATGCGTTGGGTATATTATCAACTCTGGATAAGAAAAAAACGCCATGGGCATGATCTATTATGGGGTACAACTGATTGTGTTTTAGTTTTTCAAGATAAATCACATGTGTTTCAAATTTTGATATTTTATTTTTTAAATACTCAACAAGATCTTCATTTGCAGACTTTAGTGCAACTTTTCCTACCAGCACTACTTTAATGTCAGGATTTTTTTCAATAATATCGGGCAATATATCCCCTAACTGGTCAAGCCCCTTGGATACGCTAATACTTCCAAAATACAAAACATACTTTCCTATGTGACCCAACTTTTCATCATAAACAGAGCTGTCCGTTTCCACTTCTTTTTCTGCTATAGGTGTTCGAATAACATCCAGTTTTAGACTCTCATTCATCAGATACAACTGCTGAACAAATTGGCTGGGAGAATAACATTTATCTGCACTTCTCATTAGTCGAACCTCGAGATAATTATTTAGAACCTCATTGAAATTGTTTCCATCACCTGTGGCTGATCTCCATGCAGGTGCATAACTGGATGCTCTCGCAATTTTTTTTATTAACGGTCTTTTTTCTTTTTTAAAAATAAAATATCCCGGAAACCCATAATTTGAACTTTGGATTACATCAAACGGTTCAAGCATTTTATAGAATTTATACATTCTTCTTGAGTAAAAAATATATTTGAGTGTTGGGGCAATCTTTCCTCGAGTTAAAAAATTGATAAAACTCATTACTATTTTTTCATAGGCTTTCAGCCCTACACGATAAACCTCAAGCCCATCATGTTTGATTATTTCAGTCTGATCTGATGATACAATAATTTCAACATGATAATTTTTACTCAGTTCCTTTGCTATGCGATAAATGTAATTAGCTAATCCTCCGTCAAAGTATTTTTCTGTCACATATTCCGGTGTTAAAAATAAAATTCTCATATTATCCTCAGCGTTTTAATATCCGTTCAACACCATACTTTATCAAATCATATACAACATCTATTTGTTTTGTTTTCCTATGATCTGCTTTCAACAAATAGTTTCTTCGTGTTAATTCCAGTGAACATACTTTCACAATATCCTGACCTTTTCCAAACGCTTCTGGCCCTTCTTTTTGCCATGTCTCCCACAGATGTTTTTTTGCTATCGGATTAAACAAATTTAACTCATCCAGCTCTTTAGAAAAATACAAAGGTTCCAGTTTTTCTTTCAAGTCCGTTCGCATCCATTTTTCCCAATCATGGTAATTCTTTTTCAAAGATTCATCCGTTTCTTTTGTCCCATCGGGAGCAATGCCGTTTCTTGCCCAAGGCAATGAATATAATCGCTGATCCAAATTTTTTAATATTTCAAAATACACATCATCATTTCGACACTCAGGAGTAATCGACCACATATACTCGACCACTTTATCACTGGTAAACGCTTGATGTAGTTTCCCAAACTGACGGATATAATTCATGATGTGGCATAGCATCCGTCGCATATAGTTTTCCTGCTGATCCAATTCACACTTGACCCAAGAATGTGTTGATACTTCCCCTTCCCATGCACGAGAACGATCTTTACTTGCTTGTCCTATCAGATCATCTACCAAACTGGGGTGGATTAATCGATGTTTGTTTGTTATCTTATCCAGTTTAACCTGACTTAAATGAACCGAACTAAATTCAGCCCGGCCAATGCTATCTCCAAAACTAGCAGCAATAACAAGATCGTCTTTTTTTATATTTTTAAACCAATCCATTCCATGCAAATGGATTCCAGCTACCTCTGAAGCTCCCCAGATAGCACCTCGTTCAATATTTTCCCAGAGGAGCTCGGCGGTGTAGGGAATATGAACAAATTCCCAGTTGTACCCGTTAGCAATTCGCTTTGCATAAACCACATCTCGGCTATTATCCTGACCCCACGTTGCACATTTTATTTTACATGTTAGTTTGGGTTCAATTTTTTTTAATACTCCTGCAATGACTCTGCTATCCAATCCGCCGGTCAATAGCAAATACACCGTTTCCGATCCGGTCACTACTTGTTTCAATTCCTCTTCTAATAGCAACTGAAGTTGCCGCGCGGAATCTTTCGGGCTAACAAGTTTATTACCATGAGGGATCGGAGGTTTTTTTATGACTCCTTTATGGCTTAGTTCCGCATGCCATGGCATGCGATAAACTCCTTGAAATAAGGTTGAATCCCCCAAAATATAATTAAATTGCATTAATTCAAAAAAAGAAGATGTATTCAGTATTCGTTTATCTTTCGGAACTACTTGAATAATCTCTTCCGCCGTATCTGCAATATATACCTGCTCCCCAATCCAAGACCAGAAGGGAGAAAAACCGCCAAACATTGAAGTATTGATAGTCTCATTTTTTTCAAGTTTTCTTAACACGTTATTTCCTTATCTTTTTCTAATTAGTCGCCAAAAAAAATACTTTAATATTAATATCAATTCATACACTCTATTTTTTCGATATAGCCCAGTTGTGATTTTGCCATTAGCGAGTTGAGGCGATATCATGGAATACTTATTGTTCTTATTAATACCACATAATATTTCATTTAATTGTTTTGCACGAATAACAGTTGAATGATATTTCTCAAACGTATCATTCGCATTTTTTATAATTTCCAGACGTTTGTCCTCATTTTTTATATAATATCGAATTTTTTTTATCAGATTACGTTTGTTCACAAAAACGCAATTATATCCATCTTTGAGATAAATCTGATCTGCTCCCTTCGGTTTATCACACATTAAAAGAGTGTTCGATGCCAGCACTTCATAAATCTTGATAAAGGGTATCTTAAATCGACTGGTACAACTTAGAAATATTCGTGTTCGGTTCAATGCTTTACGATAATTATCTCCAAATAATATGTCCGTATTTTCAGTAAAATATTTATAACCTGGATGATCCTGAGTAAAATAGCTAAATTCTGTTTGCTTCTGGAGTTTATGATTCATAAAAACTCTGAACGGATACATTTTCTCTTCCATCGCGCCCAGAATTGTTAAGTCAAATTCTTTAGGTGTATCCCGATGAGGAAAAAACAAATCCCCATTCATAGATCTTGGCCACGGAATAAACACGGCACGTTTTCTGACCTTAGAACTAAAAAACCTAAAAAATGCATCTTGCCTAACAAAGGGTAAGTTATAGGTAGCTATCACATAATCAAAGCCTAATCCCAGAATTATACTGTCCCATGTTTGTTTGCTACACTTCCAAAAATCATTAATCCATAATATTTTTTTAATATTTACTTCATCTAATCCAATCGGGAACTGATGCAAGTGTTTTGGAATATTAAACTGCTTAATCTCGCTCTCACCTAATGGTTCACCCACCAACCGGTGAGCACTGATATAACTAAAGATAAAATCAGGTGAGCCATCTCCGTATACTTCTTTAATTATATCCGGAACATAATTCGTATTATACTTATAACCAGGACCATAAAAAACAGCACCATCTATTTCATCTGCAATCGCTTTTTGTTCTTGAAAAAGAGTATCATAAATCCAGTTTTCAAAACTTGTGGCTAAAAATAATAGTTTCATTTTTTTATCTGTCTAAAAAATGTCATGATTATTTTTTTAATGACAAAATACGGAGCTAAAATACTGGTTGATTTTAAAAATCTCACTTCGTTGGTATGGTCAGCAACAAGCTGCCGATAACTACCAACAAGATTGATATATTTTTTATAAATAAAATCCATATTCTCTTTGTACAGCTCTTTATGCTCTGAATATATTATGGCTTTATTATCCATGGAATTTTGTATCTTTCCAGAAATAGTATGTGTCGACTGTTTTCGTATTCGATAATA
>MFRH01000051.1:20746-22452 GCA_001783275.1 Candidatus Margulisbacteria bacterium GWF2_35_9 | reverse complement strand
TAATAGTAATCCAGAACTCATAATCATCCCATCCTTTTTTCATGCTCTCATTGTATCCACCTGTTTGCACCCAGTCTTCTTTTCTAAACATCGCCGCATTATAGATGACATTCTCCTCTAATATTTCTGGAAATTTATAGTCTGCCACCTGCCACAAACCCGTTTCATCACCAAACAATTCTGCCAATGAGTACACAATACCTAATTTCGGATTTGTATCCAACAATTGAACTGCTTTTTCAAAATATGTACGATGAAACCGATCATCTGCATCGAACACTACCAAATATTCTCCAACAGTTGCTTTTATGCCAGTATTTCTAGCAGCTGCAATTTTCTGGTTCTGGGTTCGAATTATTCTGGTTTTTGGTTTATCAAGATTATCTAATAATTGAATAGTAAATTCATCCGTCGAACCGTCATCGATTATAATAATCTCAAAATTCTGAAATGACTGATTCAATACACTATCAACCGCTTCTTCCAGAAATTGTCCAAGATTATAACAGGTAATAACGACACTTACTTTCGGCATATTAATAGTTTATATTACATCCCGAATTTTTACTATACGAGTGGTGTTCCAATACTCTTTATGATCCAATACTAAGTATTTTTTTTACTAACAGCCAAGAATACCGACAGAAACTAAATAATATTGGATGTTTTCTGTAAATCTGCAAAGCACTCGACATTCGCTTCTTATCATATTCCAAGGCTTTTCTTTCTATATCTATTTTTTCGTCGGCAGGAATTTTCTTTATATCTTTAATATAGTCTAGTAAAACAATCGAGTTCTTTTCCCAATCGACATCCTGTATGGCATGTTCACGGGTCTTTGCCTTAAACTCTTTAATTCTATGAAAATTATCCACATACTCCTGCATACACTTGCTTAAGCTATCAACGGATACATCTGAAAGTGGCCAATAATAGGCATCGGCGCGACAATAACTTTTTTCAACTTTAATTAATTTGCCGTTTTCATCATTTATAAACTCATTCATGGGCGCGCAATCCGTCGTAATTACCGGTAATCCGCATGACAACGCCTCCATGATTGTTAGCCCAATTCCCTCTAGTCGAGTCGGATACACGTAAATATCTCCCATATGATAAAGTCCAGGCGCCGGAACAGTATCTTTGATATATATCAGCTTCCCTTCATTTTTTAGTTTTTCAATCATCTCTTTCAGCTTTGGGAAATAATGGGTTAATTCAACCTGAGAATGAATAATGAGTTTGGCATTACCAGATAACTGAGAAAAAGCCATCAACACAAAATCTGTTCCTTTTCGACCGGGATTAAATCCTGCCGAATGAAAAAACATCAGTGTTTGTGGGTCTACATTATCCATGCCTTTCGGTTTAAATAAATTAATATCCGTTCCCCAAGGAACAAAGAAACATTGGGGGTGCCAGCTAAAAGCACTATAGTGTCTTCTGGTATTACAAATCAAAAAATCATAGTTTTTAAATAAAGGGATCGTTTCTTCCGTATAATAATCGATATATGCGCCAGTTTTAACTCCCAGCTGATTACAGATCAAAATGGGATACCATCTCGTTTCTTCATTAAAAATTACGACTTCCAGATTGTTTTCAATAATCCATTTTTTAAAAGTTGCTTCATGAATTGTCTGCAAACGAAGAACCGAACTTTGTTTATTCCAAGTGATGCTCCCATCATCCCAAGAAGAATTGTC
>MFRH01000051.1:20423-20724 GCA_001783275.1 Candidatus Margulisbacteria bacterium GWF2_35_9 | reverse complement strand
CTTCCCCGCCACGAGCGTAAATAAATACCTCGTGTTCTTTTCTTAAAACATCGCGGTATTGTCTGCTGACATACGCAGCACCTCGCTCAAACCAAGTTGTTACAATTCCTATTTTCATTTTTTTATCACTCGTCGAATAACCCTTTCAAACAATTCTTTTAGTGAGAACATTCTTATTCTAACTCTGTTTATAACATTTTTACCATTCATCCCAGAATTGATTAATCGCAACATTGTTTGTTTCATCACTCCTGCTCGTGCTGTATAGGTAAAATCTTGAATGGCTTTCAAATAGCAGACG
>MFRH01000051.1:0-20401 GCA_001783275.1 Candidatus Margulisbacteria bacterium GWF2_35_9 | reverse complement strand
TGGATTTGCCAAATAATATTCCATTTGACTACTCATTTCGTCAATACTCTTAACTTCAACATAATGCACTCCTGACTCAACAGGTGCTTCTTTTCCTAAAGTTTCACTAATCACAAATGCTCCACAACCAAGCGCTTCAAATATTCGAGTCTCAGTATCAACAAATTCCTCGGAATGAATATTTAAGACTATTTTTGCCCGATTCATATATGCTGCCATTTCTTTTCCATAGGCACTTACAATTGTTATTTTCTGTTTTTCCTGTAAGGTTTTCAGTATGGCCTGCCTTCTTTTTGTTTGCGCTCCCACAAACAATACATCGATGTCCTTTTCAACACTATTATCTCGGGTCATAGTATTCTCATCAAAACCGGGTAAAAAAACGGATACTTTTTCAGCCGTTAACCACTTATTCTTTATCACGGCATTTCGGCATTCTTCCGTATGAACAAATACATGATCAAATAAACCAGACTTAAATAAACGATCTTGATCCCGACATCTGGAAACTAGCTCTGTCGACCAAAATATTTTGGGTCGTTTCACTGCCTTTAAAATCTGGAAGGGGAAATAATCGCCTCGTTGAAGTAACAAAATATCAAAATCTTCCATGGCCAAAACTTGCCGAGATAACCGATATCGATACTTTCGATAATCCACCGTTTGTGTTAAACAATTATTACGGATTAAACCCTGATTAAAAAAATATTCAGCTCCCCACCCTGCATTAAGTTCAATAACATTAAAATAGGCAATTCTAAGTTTTTTTTCGATCAACGGAAGTCTTGCCCTAGAGTACTTTTTCGATTCTTAATACAACCCATGCTTTTATGGACGTCTTATACTTTCGCTTCTCGAGAATTGTGTACTTGCATAGTTTAGATAAATCGTCTAAAAAAGGATAGTGATCAAAATCATCCATCAGTACTAATAACCCCGGCTTCATGTATTTGTAAAATATAGAAAAAGCCAGTGACCGACCATTTCCATGGGGACCGTCAACAATAATGCCGTCAATTTCTTTATTTGGGAATTGTTCTTTTAAAACCGTATAGAAACCATTTACTAAGCGAGTATTTTTAAATTCATCCGGACTAACATCCTGTGCTTTTTTTATAAAAATATCAATCGCTTCTTTTGGATTTGCAAATATTTCCGCTCTAACATCCGCACTAATCTGTTTTAAAGGAGTATAATTTACTATCACTTTGTTAGACGTGACCTTTGTTTTTAGATACTTCACGTAATCCGGATCATGTTCATAGGAATAGAGATTAATATGACTAGCCTCACATATGGAATTTAAAAATAATGTCGATTGTCCGCCTCCAAGCTCAATAAGGGAATACTCGTCTTTTTCCAATAAGTATAGCTGATAAAAAAAAGACCGAACGGCACTTTCAGCGAGTGCAAAATAATTAAATATGCCACCATTTTTTTTGAACGCGTCAATTGCTTGGTTTAATTCTGGGTGATAATTGGTTTTTAAAGCTAAATCTTTCTTGTTCTCTCGTTGATATTCTGCTTCAATCGCTCTTTTTTTATATATTGTTTTAATCTTATTGATGATCCGTTTTATTATCATATTTATTCTCCTATTTGGTAGCTTCCACAACAAAAGTGTGCCACAATGCCATTTTTAAAAGCAATTCATCCTGTCGTCTTCCATACATACTTGTTTCCATATCTTTAAGCCCATCATGTTCACTTTGACCAACCTCAACTCTGCTAACAGAAGAAAATCCTGCATTTTTCAGTTGCTCTGATAAGGTTTGAAAGTTATAGCAATACTCATGGAATCCTTCGCCAACAGTTATATTAAGTAAACTTAATGGCGTTTTAGGAGCATTTCCGGCTGTTATTCCTAGAAAATCACAGGCTTTATCAAAAATCGGTTTTTCTTCTTCTGTCAGCTCACGATTAAATAGATCTAAATACAGGTCGACATTTGGGCCAGCAACACGGAAAATACCACCCGGCTTGAGAATTCTTTTTATTTCTTTTGCTAATAAAAATCCTTGATTATATGTAATATGCTCATGCACATGTTCCGAATAAACAAATTCAATGGAATTATCCGGAAACGGTAGTGGTAAAAAACAAATGTCCATGGGGATTATTTGTGGATCTGCTTTTAAATAATAGCTTGGCGATCTCATAAAATCGGCATTCAGCCAGCCTTTAAAATTCCTAGGACCACATCCTAAATGCAAGCGTGGATGGTTGTTATTTTTTAAATATCTACTAATCATTCGTGAACGAATAAACCGAATAATAAATCTTTCTCCGCTCCGATTCGTATATTTTTTTAAAATGTTTAATGCTTTTTGTATTCGACTGCGTATTTTCCTTAAAATCAGTGTCATAATTGCTCCCTATATATTAATAATTCATCCATATTTTTAATGCTCCCTTTATAGGGTTCAAGGATTGTTTTGATTTCTTTATCCGACAATTCCTTACTATCTTTAGTCGCGATAAAACCTAGATTTAATGGGATATCTTCTCCTGGATAGGCATAATTAAACATCACAGGGTTTTTTAATCCAGCTTGCTTCAGTAATTTCCATAAATACACTTTATCAAACAAGGATTTATGTAGTTGCTCTAACCAGAAATCATAGGCCATTTCAGGATTACCATGACTATACCGATACACATTTTCTAAATCGAAAACAGGGCCTTTGACTCCCTTTAGTTTTTTCAAATAAGCATCCGCAATTACTTCGAAATCGGGTATCCCGATAAACACAACCATTCCGTCAGATACTAATACTCGGAAGCAATCTCGAAGTAATATTATTTGCTGCTGTTTGTATAAATGTTCAAAAAAAGCATGGGAAAAAATAACCTGAACACTATCATCTTTAAATCGATGAAGGTTTCCACAATCCATAATCATATCTGCGGCTTTTGTCGCTCGGAACTCACAATTAAGCATTCCATTAAAATGTTTATCCCCACAACCTAAATGTAGTTGCAACCCCGACTGGCTCTTTGCCAATTCACTTGCTTTTCTTTTCCAAGTTAATGAACATATCAGCTGTCGATACGTTTCAATAGCACACTTACTTAATCTTTTAGGAAACCCTATTATAAATTTTATTGTTTTTTTGATCAGTTTCATTTATTTAACACTTTTCTTATCGCTTTCTTTAAGCATATAAAAGAATCTTCAAAAAGAAAACAGGCGGTATCAAATAAATTCATCTTTTTTATTTTTAACGGAGGAGAGATAAAATCCACTAAAACAGAAGGAAGATTTCCTTTGAACGGAATCGCCTTCTTCCATGAATCTGGATAAATCGGATGAAGATTAACACTTGATTCATCCCAGTACTCCCACTTTCGTTTATACCATTTTTTGAAGTCAAATTGTTGCGAATGCCCCCAAATTGATATTTTTTCCAACACTTCCTCATCACTTAATACATAGCTTAAATGAAAGCATAATCCTGCAAGCTGATAAATTGATTTGGTTTCGATAAATCGACATCGGTTAAATTTTACATTTTTATGACAGTTAATGGCAAACTGCGGATACCCGATAATCATTTCATTATTCTTTCCAATGATCACATAATCTAGTGTTTTCCAGAACGAGTACCATGGAGTTGTATATAAATCGTAATATGGATTTTTTTCAATATCGCTTAGATTCTGTTTATAGTCCTCCTCTGAGTAAAATTCATCGGCATCCTGGATAATTAGATAATCCATCCCATCTGTTTTGGCTTGTGCCAAACACGCATTTCGCTGATCTTCTTCTGTATCCCAAAGGCCTTCAATGATCTCAATTTTATGAATGTGCTTAGACGTGTTAATAAAATCCTTAGTTACGGTATTGCGTGACATCTGTCGTGCATTCGCATTATATGTCCAAGGAGCTGAACTATATGCGATATATATTTTTTCTACAAATGGGGCACAATTATTAATAGCTAAATGTAAAAGTTTCTCGCAATTATAAGCTAATATATGGGCTGCAAATCGTTTAGCCATGATAATAACCATTCTCCAGTTGATTAAAACGTTCGATATTCTTATCCCATTTGATTGCCAACCGTTTATGATTTTCTGAAATATTGGTGTTTTTATTCTTATAGCGAGAAATCTCTCCAAAATGAAAAACATATGATTTTTTACAAACAATCAACCGCTTTCCATTTAAAAGAATACGAATACCTAAATCTAGGTCTTCGCTACCATTCTTGAATTGCTCATCAAAATAGTTAATATCTTCTAATACATTTCGATCCATAAGAAAACAATAACCGTTCACGGCAGAGACAAACGTATCTTTATAAATACGCGTTTTATCCGGCAACATCTTGCTTGCTCCTGACAACTTCCAAGTTGAAAACCGTTTTCTTAAACCAAACAGCCCCCTGTTTGTTCCCATTACCGGCATCGACAGAGCAGTATTTATATTTGTCTCCAGTGCTTGTACCAGAAACGTCAGCCACTTTTTTTTGGGGATAGTATCATCATTAATTGATCCCAAATAGTTTAAATCTGGATATTTATTAATTAGAAATTTCCAGCCAGCATTATTGGCACCGGCAAAACAACGATTTTCATCTAAGTTCAGAATTTCAATATTTATGGGCCACGTTTTGCTTTGTAAAAATTCCTTCACAGCTGGCTGACCGTCATTCACAATACAAATAACTACATCATCCGTTTTGCACGTTTTAATCAGTAGTTTTATAATTTTATTTATATTTTGAACCTGATAAACCGGAACAACCAATCCAATATTATACATTCGTCATCGATTTTGAAAATTTTAGCCAAATCTCTGGCTCTCGATAAGAATCAAATCGTTTTTCCAAAAGTGAAAATCCAGATTTCTCTATATATTTAATGACTGTTTTCCCCTCATCCTCTTTATTGGTTCCCAGCTTATATTTTGCACAATGAGCTTCCTCATTACATTCTTTTAAATCTGGAAAAGGAAGGACAAGAATTAACATACCATCTTTCTTTAAAATACGATTAAACTCATTTACTACTTTTTCAGGATTTAGGGCATGTTCTAAAGAGTGACTTGAATAAACAATATCAAATGTCCCATCTTTAAATATATCTAAGGAATGAAAATCCTGAAGGAAAACGTCATATCCTGTTTTCTTTGCTATCTCAAGTTTTTCTGTATTAAAATCAACACCTGTTAAATCTTTAAATCCCAGTTTTTTAAAATACTTAAGACCAATTCCATCTCCACAGCATATATCTAGTATTTTTTTATCTCTATCAATATCACTCATCCACTCATTAATAAATCGTTCTTGTCCGTCGATATATTTTGTTATATCCGATTCATGACTTTGCCACTTCACATTCTGTGCATATTCATAGTCCTTATAACTACTAAACAGATTTTTCTTTAATAATCTGAATTTTATATGTTTGTATGTTTCTGCTATGAATCTTACTAACCGATACTTAATTTTTTTTAGCATGTTTTACCTCGTTGATTTTTATTTTTGAACCCAATCAAAATTTACATGAACAACTCCCAAATCATAGGATCTTTTCAAGTTATACCCAATGTTATATGGATCTAGTTCTAAAATATTAAACGTATATGCTTCATGAACCTCATCCACTACTTCCTGTCTCGGTACTGCTAATGCGCAATTTATTTTATATTTACCAGCATACAAAAACATCGGGTCTATTCGACATTCAATTTCTGTAATACCTTTTTTAAATTCAAAGGTTTGCCCCTTAATCGCTCCAGAATCGAGCCAAATTAAATTTTGTACATCATCCGCAATTACCAGTTGTGTACTACATTTCACATCCTCTTGCGATTCAATCTTTAATTTAACGATCATCGGTGCTTTACTGTCGATGTATTCAGGATTAACCATATCACTATTAATAACCGAAAGCTCGATTATTTTTGCTCTTAATGTACATTTTTTATCTCGAACTCGATCATTAATCACGACATTATTTAAAGAGGCTGAACCGCCATGTAAATAATCAGAAATACTTTTATCCACATCCCCAAAAAATGAAATTTTACCGCCATCCAGAACCACACATTTGCGACATAATGCTTTAATCGCCGTCATGTTATGGCTAACAAATAACACCGTTCGTCCTTCGCTACTGACGCTTTCCATTTTTCCCAAACATTTATTCTGAAACGCAATATCGCCAACAGCAAGAACTTCATCTACGATTAATATATCTGGCTCCAAATGAGCTGCCACTGCAAAAGCCAAGCGAACATACATGCCGGATGAATATCGCTTAACGGGTGTATCTAAAAAGTTCTCAACCTCAGAAAAAGCGACTATTTCGTCAAATTTTCTTATAATTTCAGCGCGAGGCATTCCAAGAATTGCTCCATTTAGAAAAATGTTCTCGCGACCGGATAACTCAGGGTGAAAACCAGTACCTACTTCAAGTAAGCTTGAAACCTTCCCCTTAATGGATATCCTACCAGTTGTTGGGTCCGTAATGCGACTTAGTATTTTAAGTAATGTTGATTTACCAGCACCATTTCGACCGATAATCCCTATACGATCTCCCTGTTCAACATTAAAAGACACATCCTTTAATGCCCAAAATTCTTCTCGTGTTCCATCTTCAAACTTGCTTTTACCAAAATGGATTATCTTTTCACCAACGTTATGAACGGTTTGAGTAATCGCGTCCCTTAACGTATCCGCTCTTTTCTTAGTTAGATGTCGTAAGGTATAGCTCTTTCCAACATTTTCAATCTTTATAACAGTCATTTATATGAAAATTCCTCTCATTAAATATAGTCCGCAAATAAGCGCTCCGTCTTTTTAAAATACTTAATGCCTGTTATTAAAAAGAAAATAGCGATAAAAATCGAAGCCAGAAAACCTGGAATATAAATATGGTAATCACCACCAAGAAGTGCCCACCTAAATCCATCGATCACTCCGACCATGGGGTTTAATGAATATAAAAACCGCCATTGTTGTGGCACAATACTACTGCTAAATCCTACCGGAGATAAATATAGTCCAAACTGAACGATAAAGGGAACAATCTGCTGAAAATCCCGGTACTTCACATTTAAGGATGTAAGCCAAAGACCAATACCAAGTCCAGTAATAACTGCTAATGCTACAAATACAGGCAATAAAAGTATCTGCACAGGTGGTACAAATTTGAACCATACCATCAAAATAGCCAACATAAAAAATGAGATAAAAAAATCAACAAGACTGATTGCAACTGTCGACATAGGAATAATCAGGCGAGGAAAATATATTTTGGATATCATACCACTGCTACCGACAATACTTCCGCTACTGCTACTCAATATGCTGGTAAAAAATTGCCATGCCAATAATCCTGAAAAAACCATAATTGGATAAGGCACTCCACTTGAAGGTAATTTTGCAATATTTCCAAAAATAACAGTAAACACAATCATGGTTAAAAATGGGCGAATCAAACTCCACAATATTCCTAGAACCGTTTGTTTATAACGAACGATAATACTTTTCCAAGCCAAGAAATACAGTAATTCCCGATACTCCCAAAGCTCTGTCCAACTCTTTTTTAGCCCTTTGCCGGGTTCGATAATTAAATCATATTGATTTGACACTTAGAAATCCTTATTTTACTTGCTGCAATATTTCTTTTTCTCTATAGTGATCCATGGTTTTATAGGATATACCAACAACTAAACCAAGGATACTAATCATTATAGTAACATAAAAAAAGATATTTCCTATAATATTTTTATTTTTGCCAGACTTGTTCACTGCATAGTCTTTTTTACTCTTATTACCTTTTGTTTCTCCAAACATAATTGTTCCATATATTTTGATCTTAACACTTTTATACTTACTGATGATGTTTTTAAAGGTGGTCACCTTCGATACTGTTTCTTGCACAATCAATATTACCCCATCACTCTTCTTTGCAACTATTGAACTATCGGAAAATAAATTAGACGGTGGCAAATAAAACACAATTAAATCTACTTTACGCTTAAGAATATCAATAAATGCATCAAACTTTTCATGTAAGAATAAATCGATGGGATTTCCGGGAACATCTCCAGTATTAATAAAAACTAGATTGTCTATATTTGTCTTATTCACAAGCTGTGCACCAGTTGGATTTCCATTTACAAATTCACTTAGTCCATAATTGTTTGCTATTCCCATACATGTGGCAATGGAAGGTCGCCTGTAATTTGCGTCAACCAGTGCTACTTTTTTTCCACTCATAGCTTCGTTAATCGCAAAATTTATTGCCACGTTTTCTCCCCCACCCACATTGTCAACTGAACTAAAAACTATAACGCGATAATAATCGTAGCTTAACGCCATCTTAGCCGATATTTCTTTATAGGCTTCAACATACAAAGATCGTGGCATTTGTGTATTAATTAAGGGATGAACACTGGATCCCAGAGGAATATATCCTAATGCAATTGATAAATCTTTGTAATAAACTAATTCTTCATAGGCATCAAAAATATTTTCGTAATAATTAACTAACAACACCAATCCAATTGAAAGAATAAAACTAACAAAAAAAACAAGAGCCACTTTCTCTTTTCGACCAGTATGTATGGCCAACAACGGTTTATCTGCTCGATCAATAATTTTCAGATTTCCAACATTTAATTCCTCTGCCAGTCGTGCTTCATGTAACTTTTTAACTAATATATTATAATTATTTTTCTCAAAATTTAGGGTCTGCTCAATTTCATCAACGGTCATTTCATCTTCATTGGTTTGAGATTTTTGCTTACTGCTCGCCGTCATCTTTTCTGTTTTATAAATTGATAGCATGCTGTGTATACGTCTAATCGCAGCATCTTGTGCTTTAATTTGGTCTTGCAGTCTGTCATAATAACCCGAAATGAAACTGCTTTTATCCTTTGATTGATCCAGTAATTCCTGCAATATTTTCTCGTCCAGTCGTGAAAGATCATTTTTAATTTCTAGATTATACATATCTTTATCATATTCTTGTTTTTTTAATCTTCTTTTTTCAACCAAGGTTTTTAAAATTGGCGATTTTAAATACTTAATGTATTTTTCACCACCATGTTTAAAATCATATTCCAAATCCTCTTTAATTTTTTCTGCAATTTTTAAATCAATCTTTAGTTTTTCTATCTGCTTATTAGCTTGGTTGATGGCTTCATTAATTTCCTTCTCAGCAGTTGCCTCTTCTGCATTGCCGTTTTTCTTTAATTTTCGAAGCATTTTTTCATACTTTCCTATTTTTACCCGAGCATTACCCAATTGTTTTTCAATCATTTCTCTGACTCGGGTTGCCGTTCCCTGATAAATTTCTATGTTTTGTTGTAAAACCATTTTGGAATAAATGTCTGCAATCTGAAACGATAATTCAGGATTATTGGTCTTGGCTTGAACCACAATTATGTTTGCCTTGCTATAAATATTTACTAATGAGCGTATGGTAATGGGATTAACCCCTAGACTTCTATCTACTTTCTTATTCACCTCATCGACTACTTTCCGGATCGTCTCGCCCGACTGCATCATTAGTATCTGTGTTTTAAATTTTTCAGACGCCTCATCTCTGGATTCACCCACTAGGGGTGCAATTTTTTTTAGCCACGTCATTTGGTCCTCTTCAATAACCAATAATTTAGCTTCAGAAACATACACCTGTTTTTCAAGCAATAATATGAATATCGCAACAGATGTTGCCATACCAACAATTGTTACAATCATTTTAAATCTAATTAGTATTAATCGGATTAAAAGCCTAATATCAATAATTTTCAATATTATTGCCCCTGATTTCGGATTGTTTGAATAAGCTCATTTGGATAAACAAATGTATCTCTCACATTTTGCATAAGACGCAGAACATCCTCCCAACTGGCTAAGAATCCTTTCGGCACATATATAATTGTTTTTGGAGATACTTCAATATTTTCAACCGGCAACCTAAGCCGTGGGTCCAACTTTATAATATGAACATTATCTCTATCCTTAAAGTTTGTCATTACCCCTATTTCATCCGCACCTGAATCCTTTATCCCTCCGGCACGAAGCAGATAATCCATGATTGTAGATTCAGCCGTATATGGGTAAGCACCCGGAACCTGAACTTGACCCATAATATAAACATCCGTGATAATCGCCTTAACCAAAACGACGTCATCCCTCTGTAAAATAATATTTTCACTTAACCGAAAATTTTCAGGCCGTTCGAAAAGAGACACATGTATTTCTTTTCCATTCCGATTCACTATTACGTCAGATTTATCTGCTTTAGGGGTAAAACCTCTTGCTTCCTGAATAACCAAATTATAAATGGATTTTTCCGTTAAATCCTTGTCCGACAACATAAATAAACCCGGCTTATATACCTCGCCCATTATATAAACGGGTACTTCTTTTGCACCTTCTAAAGATACTTTAATTACTGGTACCGGAACTAATTCTTTATAATACTTAATAAGCAGCTGTTTTAATTCTTTAATACTTAAGTGTTCTGCCTTAATTAGACCAATTGCTGGGATATTAATAAACCCATTATTGGAAATTTTTTCATGAATTTTATCCTTATGTACCGCTTCCAATTCATTTGCCATGGATAAATTGTACACATAAATATCAAGGATATCACCGGCTCCGAGGATATAGTCATCATCTACAGCAAAGCAGCTGATTAGGATAAAACTAAATATTATTAATATCTTTTTAATGCTTATTCCCCCATCAATTTCTTGGCATTATTAAAATTATAACAAAAAACATCTTGTATTAAGAGATATTTTTTAATTATATAAGGAATGTTTCTCCTATTTAGTTAATTCTATAGTTAACACTATACTTTTTTAATTGATATAGCTTACACTATAATTATGTTAACAATTAATCTTACAGTAGAAAAAGATGTTTCCATTATTACATTTAACCAAGATGATGTTTCTGAAAATAGCTCTCCCCTCTTCGAGATTGATTTCGAAAATGGGGATCAATTTGAATCCTTTTTTAATAAACAAATTGCAAAAGGTATTCGTAATGCATTAATTGATCTAAGTAATATTAGTTATATTTATTCCTATGGAATCAGCATTTTCTTTAATTTTTATAAAGAGTTAAAATATAAAGGAGGCCATTTTAAATTACTCAATCCAAGCGTAACTCTTCAAAAACTTTTAGATTCTCTAAGAGTATCAGCTTTTATCGAAATTTATAAAGACAAAGATTCTGCATTAAAAAGTTTTAAAATATAAAATTATTTTCTCAATGAAATTATTGCTGTATACTATTACTAAACAGGAGGTGTTTTGATTATGCAAACAAAAGTTGAATACATTGGTAATATCGTTTTTATATCATTTGGTTCTAAGCTTGATAAAGGTGCTCTTGTCGGTGATGTCGAAATGGATGCTGATAATAGTGCCATACTTGAAACTTTACTTGAAAAAGAGCTTGAAAATGGAAAGGTTAACATTATTTTGGACCTCCATAACATAGCTTATATATACTCCTATGGACTAAGCATTATTTTCTATGCCTATAAAGACTTGGTAGACAAAGGCGGAATGTTAAAAATTCTCTCTCCCAGCATCAGCCTGCAAGAGATTTTTCGTTTATTAAAAATGTCTACCTTTTTTGAAATATTTTTAGACAAACAAGAAGCGATAGACAGTTTTTCTAAGAAGAAATGATTATAAAGGAGCCATTCGATGGAAATATCTCGAAAATTTGTTAACAATATTGTAATTGTTGTTCTCGGAATTGAATTATCCGAAAAGAACACTTTTGAACAAGTTGATTTAGACACTGAAAATAGCAATATTCTTGAAAAATTCGTAGATGATGAACTTAAAAGACAGCACATTTATTATATTATAGACCTTCATAATATAGAGCATATCTATTCTTACGGGATTGCAGCACTTTTTAATGCCTATAAAAAAATAAATAATTATGGTGGGAAAATAAAATTATTAAATCCCAGTTCCTCTGTAGTATCAATACTAAATACTCTAAAGGTAACGTCGCTATTCGAAGTTTTTTTTGATTTAGAGGAAGCTATTAATAGTTTTTAACTCAAATGAACATAAAAAAAATTGAACACAACAATATAACAACCTTATCTTTCGAATCACCCGAAGTAAAATCAGTTAACGATACATTCCCATTGGAAATATCAGATATGAGTGTTCTTGACGGTTATCTTGCTGAAGAATTTGCATTGGGAAATCACAGTTTAATTATTGATCTGACAAATATTAGCTATATGTGTTCCTATGGATTAAGCGTTTTTTTTAATGCTCATAGAAAATACAGCAACAATGGAGGAAAAATTGTTTTTCTTAATCCAAATCCATCCATTCTCAAACTTTTTAGTACGTTAAAAGTGATTAATATTTTTGAGATTTATGATAATAAGATGAACGCAATACGAAGCTTCACTAAATAATCTAGTCTTATTTTTTTCTAATTTCTTTCAAATATTTCACAATAATATCAATTTTCCTTTTATTCTCTACTATTTCTGACAATAATTCTTGTTTGATCCCATTGATAATTTCACTTTGTTCCGCTTTATTCAATTCTTCAATCCTTTGAGTAGAGGATTTTTTAGCAGATATATGGAGCTGGATTGCTTCCATCATTTTTTTCTTATCAATTTCCGTTTCAATCTGAAGTTTTCTATAATTATCCTTTTGTTGCTGTTTCATTAATTCAATTTCGTTTTTTAAATCACTTATTGTCGAATCTTTTTCAGAATTTTGTAAAGATTGAACCCGATCCACATATTTATTTTCAATAATTTCCATATCTTTTTTTATTTTTACAAAAAAATTGTTTATCTGTTTCTGTACTAAACTTTCAAGTTGCAATTTAGTATTTACCGATTCTCTGCTAGCGTCCAAAATTTGCTCTGTATTTTTCTGGTTCATTTCTTTCATGCTTTTCTCTATTTCGCTTATTCTATTATTGATATCTATTGTAATGGACTGTTGTTGCTCAATTACTTTTTTTTCAATATTATAACTTAAGTGTTCTAATTCTTGTCTTTGGTCTATGCTTCTCTGATTTATCTCTAACAAAGACCCATCCACTTCCATTACTTTGCTTTTTACATCTCGTGTGATGTCATTAAAACCTTGATTGTTTCTTGTCTCCATTTCTTCACGAAAGCTTTCAAATATCTGCTTTGTGATCAACCCGTCTTTTAATTTATTCTGATTTTCATCAGACTGTTTTTTTACATCTTGCCATTGTAATAATAATCGCTGATTAAATTCTACTTGTTTCTCTTCCGCCATATTAATTTTACTGTTTAGATCTACTGTAATTGTTTCCAACATACTGGATATTTTACTATCCATCTCGGAATGGATATCCTCCATAGCCTGCTTTTTTATTTCATTAACCTTTAAATTAACTGCCATTATCGTCTGATTGCTTTTATTCTCCAGATTAAGACATGTGCTTGTTTCCATTTCTTTAATACTCTGAACTGCATCATCAAGTATTCGATTATTTCTATGAATCTCTTCAAAAACAATCTCGTTTAAATTCTTTTCAGCAGATAAAAAGCGTGTATCTATTAAATTCCCTTTCTCCAGCATAAATTCATCTATTCGATTGGCAGCAATATCTTTGATTTCTCTAAATGTTTGATCAATAGCACTTAGAATCAATTCCTCTTTACCCCTTATTCTTTTTAAATCCTCTATTTTTTTCTTTTTGTACACATGGAGTTTCCTCTTCATCTGTGAACGAATTCGGCTTAGATTAAAGATTTCCTTTTCAATCTTTTTTTTATTTTTTTTGCTATTCTCAACATGTTTAAAAATATCGAAAAAAGCGCTAACAGACATAGCATCGCCTTTTTTGGTTAATATCTGCACATCCTGATTTTCAATAATAACCGAGTTTACTAAGGGATCTTTTTTTAATTCTTTTTGTTTTCTCATGTCTTATATGTTTCTTGTATTGTTTTGTTCAAAATTATGAATTTTTATTCAATTTCACGTTCATTATTATCCATCATATGCATAATACATGCAAATTTTAGATTTTTTCATGTATAATACTAACAAAGAAACGAAGGAGCTCGTGCTTTGATAATTCATAAAGAACAAGTTAACAATATTACAATTATTTCAGTTGGTTCTGTTTTACAGGAAGAACAGGTTTTTGGAAAAGTCAATTTAGACACTGCAAATAGCGATTTATTGTTTCAATCATTAACTCAAGAAATTTTAAAAGGAAATATATTTATCCTTTTAGAACTTCAATATGTATCATATATATACTCCTATGGATTGGGACTAATTATAGACCTTTACAAACAAGTTGTTTCAAAAGGGGGTATAATAAAAATATTGTCTCCCAGCATCTTTGTTCAAAACATCTTTAATACATTACGGATTAATTCATATATCCAGAGTGTAGATAACAAAGAAGTTGCAATAAAGAATTTCTTTAGTTAATGAAAGGGTATGCATGGAAATTAGTATTGAACACTTAAACTCCGTTGTTATACTCAAACCAATTGGAACAAATGAGTTATGTTTTGATAATCTGACAAGTAATCTCATTACCGCAGAAATACAAAACGAACTTGAAAAAGGCCAACTTAAATATATTTTGGATTTAAGCAATGTTCAATACATATACTCCTACGGTATTAGTATTGTTGTTGATGCTCATCAAACAATTTTAGCAAGAGGTGGTAATTTTACACTCCTAAACCCAAATAAAACGATCCTCGCCTTACTGAAAAATTTACTATCTAGTGTAAAAATCGATATTTATTTTGATAAAGACAAAGCTGTTAAAGATATATCCTGAAAATATAATATATGTTAATTCATTATGAGATAAAAAAGAATGTCGTTACGATCAAAATGGGTCAAGAGATTATTGAGGGTATCTTATGTGGAGAAATTGAACTAGATAATGAAAACAGCCATATTCTTGATAATCTGTTTAATGAACTCGTTCCAAAAGGTTATTTAAATTATTTATTAGATTTACAAAATATATCATATATATACTCCTATGGCGTCTCAATCGTTATTAATACGTACAAATTCCTAAATGAGCGTGATGGTAAAATAAAAATTCTTAATCCCAGTAGTTTTGTTAGAAATCTTTTAGACACTTTAAAAATGTTCAATGTATTTGAAGTTTTTGTTGATGAAAAACAAGCCATTAAAAGTTTCAATAAAAAATCCTTTTTCTAATCATCTATACTCATCGATTTTTTTCATTCAAATTTTTAACTAAAAATAATATATATTTAATGAAATTATAAGATTTCCCTGTCGATATATTGATGGTTTTGTATAAGTTAAACTTTTTAATGTTTTATCAATGTAGGCAGGAGGATTTTTTATGAGTGGACTTAACATACAGATTGCATCAGCTAAATCGCAACCTGAAAGTCTCCTTAGTCGAAATAAATGGCATAAAGATTCCGTTCTACCAGAAACAGCAAAAGACTATTTACTACCGAATATAGATTTAATAGTCCTTGCCTCAGAAATACGTCCTCATAGATATACGACACCTAGAGATAGCCTAAATATTAAACAAATAACACCAGCTAGTTTAATGCAATCAAATAAAACAATTAATCTATCGGATTATCAATTCAATGGTATCGAAGAATTCCAGAATGAAACTAGAATATTTCTTAATGTCCTCTTCCTATTTAAATACGGTTTAAATTATAAGGACTCTCCTTTTTACGAACTATACGAACTAATGGTTCACTTACCAGAAGATGATGAAGATGTCGTAAAAAAAGAATTAACAACCAAAAGTCGTGTTGAACGAAAAAGAGAATTCATTGATCGAGAGTTATCCAAACCGGAATACAGTTTTACAAGAGACTATCTTAAAAAATATGGAAAAGAAAAAAACACTCCGATCCCCGAAGAAATAAAAGAGAAAATAAGAAAATTTGGAGTTACTTATGTGTACTTTGTATCATGTCTAGCATCTAATCTAAACCCAAATGAAAGAAACAAAATCGATTTCCAAGCAAACTATAATGCATATATCGCAACATTGTTTGATAATGTTTTTCAAAATAATTCAACAAAGGAACAAGAAAATATTCTTCCAAACGGAGAAAGATACAAAGATACCATTCGAGAAGTTACAACTCAAATTAACTACACCCTTTATACAGCAGTCCGCGATTTAGGGAAATGTGACTCTAATGATTGTGTTTATGAAAATGTTAGTAATATTAATCAAATCTTAAGAGATATATCCACGTTCTTTTTCCCACACAAAATTTTTAATGAATCTGACCTCTTAGAATTAAAAGGGAACATGGCTCGAATTGCTCCTAAAAATTTTGAGATATCCATTAAATAGGGTCTATGATTAAATCCAATAGTGTTAATGATCTTTTTCCTCTCAAGCCTCATTCAAACAATGAAATAATACCCCACTCTGTTATAGAAACCACATCAACGTTCACCATACCGAAGGACATGGTCACAATTAGTTATAAACCACCTAAACTGATTGTTCCAAAACTATCCTCTTACTCAGAGCAAACATTACTATCAGCGAAAGAGACTCCTTTATCAGCTAAATCAACAATACTCTGTGACACTAAAATAAAATCAACTTTAATAACAACTAGCTCCCCACTAGCAACATCTAATAATTTTAATCAAAATATTGATAATTACATTATTCTTCTAGATAAACTTTATTTAAATGACCAAGAACTTAGCGAATTAGAAGAATTATGCAAACGTGTGTTTGAAAAATGGACGGATGTCCCCTCTCTAAAACAATCAAAAATCATTGATGCTCTTAGCAACAAGATAACGTCAACGTACCATTTGATTCAGTTTGTAACAAAAGTATCGCATATTTTATCAGCAATATCTGATACCCCTATCCTTAAAAGTTCTCAGGTTTGTGATATGATAATTTTTCACTTACCGCACCTAATTTCAAATTCAGAATTTTCAAATTCTGATTTTACAAATTCTGATTTTACAAATTCTGATTTTACAGACATTTTGTATTCTATCAAACACCAATCAGAAATGAATAATTTGCCTCAATTAATTCAATCATTAGCAACACTCTCAACGATGTTGTCAAACAAAGGAAAAACGATTGATACCCTACTGGGAACATCGATAAAACATATCGACAAAAGCAATGATAAAACCAATATTTATCATTCACTTGACGAAGCTATCAATGTACCAACCACGTTCTATATTAATTCTCAGAAGCCTTCCTTTAATGAAGCTGCTTCTATTATATCAACTGGATTTAAATCCCAGGTCAAAATTCTCCAACAAAACTTACATAAAATTGTAAATAATTGTAGACATCTACTTGAGGTTATTAAACCCAATAATCCAAAACCTATAATTGATAATAATCAACATTATCTGGCATTTTCATTAATATTAGACAGTTATTTTAAAAAAGTTGATCGATACTTCTATTTATCTCTGCTATTTTACGATCGGCAAACTGATCTAACAAAAAAAGCACTCGATAGTATTCGGGATAAAACAATTAAAAAATATTATTGTATTTCTTAATTTGTAATTATTTAATATACTAAATTTAATTATTAAACTTATTAATTTTCATAATGAAAGGACTATTATGTTTAAATCTAAAAGCAAATTAAAGCAAAAACCAGACTTACTGCTATCTTACTATGCTGAAATAACAAAATCGAAACATCTCCATTTTGGCATGTGGGAAAAAGACGATGATCTCGACATGAAACATCTCTTAATTGCGCAAGATAGATACTCGCAACATGTGTTATCATTCATACCGAAATCTGTAAAAAGTGTTCTAGACGTTGGAGCAGGTGTAGGTGGAAATGCACAGAAAATGCTGAATATGGGGCTATCTGTTAAAGCAGTCTCTCCAGATTCAATTCTTAAAACTGAATTCGAAAAAAACACGAATCATAAAATACCGTATATTCTAACTAAATTTGAAACACTCGATATTGACGAAAATTTTGATATGGTACTAATGTCTGAAAGTGTTCAATACATAAATGTTATCGGCGGTTTCAAAAAAGCAAGAGAAGTCCTAAACAAAGGGGGCTATCTGCTAACAATCGACTATTATCATGAAGAAGGAATAGATGATAGAGGAATTATGCTGGCTGGCCATCCCCATAATTATTATCTGTCTGAAGCAAAAAAACATGGATTTACATTAGTTAAATCCGACGATATTACAAATAGTGTTGCACCAAGCTTCGACTTTATGTCAGATATGTACAGAACCTATCTTATTCCCAGTCTAAAAGTGATTGTCAAAGCGTTGGATGTTCATTTACCTTTTGCCTACAAAATAGCTCGTCTCCTCTTCAGAAAAAGATTAAAAAAAGATATCGAGAAAAATCTGATAACCGGTGAAGATTTTAAAAAATACAGAAAGTATATGTTGTATTTGTTTCAGTTAGACAAATAATCTAAATTTATTATGACAGTATCTCTATGCCCTTGCCTAAGCAATAAAACATATCAAACGTGTTGTAAACCATTCCATGATGGAGTTGCTTTTCCAAAAACGGCTATAGAACTCATGCGATCACGGTATTCGGCATATGTTCTGCAACTTACAGATTATTTAGTTTTAAGCACTCACCCAGATAAACAAAACAGAGGTTTGAAAGAAAGTATCCTTCAGTCAATGAAAGACACCCAATGGATCAACCTGAAAATTCTTAAATCCAGCCTTGGATTGGAAATAGATAAAATAGGGAAAGTCGAATTCCAGGCAGATTACATAAATAGTAATAATCACGAAACTCTTCATGAAATATCTCGATTCAAACGCCACAAAAGCAATTGGGTTTACTACGACGGCATTATCATGAATAATCCGTAATAGAAGCCAAACTCGTTAATATTAGAATTAATCTATGCAATTATAGTATATCTAATCCGATATATTAATCGAGATGGAATATAAAATAATAGCAAGTAGTTTAATAACTACTTATTATTCACGAGCAAGTATTGGAGATGTTTATGAGTTGCCAATAAATTGAAGTAGTGGCAGTCATATTTCAATGGAATTACCAAATGGACAGCATGGAATCGTTCATGCTAGAGACCTTAATAATCCAGTAGAAACTTACAAACAGAGCACTATCATAAAAGTTAAGGGCAGTTTATATTAGATTTGCGTAGTATGGCGGAGAGACAGGGATTCGAACCCTGGGTACATTTCTGTACACACGCTTTCCAAGCGTGCGCCTTAAGCCACTCGACCATCTCTCCGTTCATTTAAATATCAACGTGTATTATAGCAATGAAGCATAGTTCTGACTATATCGATGCAAGATTGTATTGCCTATTGAATAACCACAAGCTGTAAATGTTTTTTAACTACAGTTTGCCATCTACTTTCTGAAGACTTTTTTAATCGATCTCGATTCAGAGTATTTGTGATACTTTTATTAAAGGTTACACCCAGTTCAGTATCAGGAGCAAGTCTTAAATCGCTGTCCTTTTCTTCCCCAGTCTTAAACCTCTCAATCCATGTTTTCACATCTTCCTCTGTATCAAGATGGGAATTTTTCTTAATATGATCACAAATTAAGTCATTCTCAGCAATAAATACTAAATAAGGTGCTTTTCTAAAACTAACACCTTGGTCATGGGTTTCATCAGCCACCAGATATTCATCCTTTCTTGATCCAGATTGTATTTCAAAAACAACTTCATCCACGTCCGGTGATATTTCTTCTCGAATATACTCTTCTATTTTACCCTTACTGGGTTTGGCAGGAGGTACCAATCCGCGTAAATGCATGGGAATAACTTTAAAATAGACCAAACTTGCTTTATCCCCTGAATTAATTCTCTCTGTTAACTCTTCCTGACTAATGGGAATTAGAACACTATGATCTCCTTTAGAAATACGCTCAAAATAACCTCTTGTTAAAAGCAATTCACTTATCTGATCATCATCTGAAAGAATGTTCTCAGGACGTGTACCAATCTGATATTTTTCTCTAAATGCAGGATTATCCAAATACAATTCCGCTATTTCAAATAACTCGTCCTCGTTTAAAATTTTTAATACTTTTCCATTATTGAGTGTTTTAAAAAATCGATCTTTTTCTTGGTTGAGAATAGAGCGGATAATCAACGCATTTAATCCGTCTAGAATCTCTTTTCCAATCGCTTGGGTATCAATATCAAACAAGGTCAGGGTTCCATTCGCGTCCAATTGTCCTTCAATTTTTTCTCCAAGTACTTCAAAAAATATATGAATGGTACCGTTTGTCTTGCCTACCGATACTTGTTTAATATATTCATTTAAGTTTTTGCTGATCGGTAAATCAGCAATATCCTCTAGAGAAAATTCTAAATTAGCAACTGTCCCGCTGACTCTAGAAAATA
>MFRH01000050.1:15864-20487 GCA_001783275.1 Candidatus Margulisbacteria bacterium GWF2_35_9 | reverse complement strand
ATTTTTTGCTTATTCACAAGTCTATCCCCACTATTCAACAATTCTGCTAAGAAGTATAACAATAGTTTTTATTTTTACAAAGAATTAATATTAGTTCGCAAAACTCTAACCCTCCTTCGCATAAAGCCTTGGCAGGGCACTCCTAAAAACTCTTTTCTCGATTAGGCAGTAAACCAATCTTCTATTCAATTAGAGGATTAAAACATTTTTGTTTTCATCCTAGATAATACTATCAATCTTTTTCTGAACTAGACTTTCTTAAAACACATAGTCAA
Source organism: Candidatus Margulisbacteria bacterium GWF2_35_9 (assembly GCA_001783275.1). Lineage (GTDB taxonomy): Bacteria > Margulisbacteria > Riflemargulisbacteria > GWF2-35-9 > GWF2-35-9 > GWF2-35-9. The sequence goes on along the minus strand of MFRH01000050.1, from coordinate 20,212 downwards.
ATGCTTATCTGATATCTTTTTCGTCATTAAACTAACAATAACCAGCACAATAATTGCTAAAAGCAAGCTAAATAATATTGGATCGACAAATGGCCAAGGAAATTTTGTAATGAGAACATCTTTACCGAATAAGAATTTACAAAGCCCTAGTGTCTCTGCTTCCTTTTGATGGAGGAAAAATAAAGCAAATATCGAGCTTATGATACCTGTTATAATGCTAGCGATTGCACCCTCTTTACTTGCTCGTTTCCAATAGATAGCAGCAAAATATGTTGGCAAGAACGAAGCCGCACAAATACCAAAAAATATCGCAGTACCTCTTGCAATGAAGCTTCCGGGAAGTTTATACCCCAATATCAAGCTAAGAATAATCCCTATCACAATTCCCACTTTTACAAACAATATTTTATTCTTTTTACTAACTAAGTTTGGCAAACAATCGTGTGCGATGGATGTTCCCATTACGTGAAACTGTGAACTAAGTGTCGACATGGCTGCTGATAAAAGATATAGAGACGCAATATTTTGAAATTAAAAAAACAATAGAATAGAACAATAAAATGCAGATTCTTTTCTACTATTTATTTTAAACACTATTTCAATCCTTTGAACAAATTGAAGCATTATCCAAAAAAGTTCATCCCTAATAACCCACTAGCATTATCAAACATTAAAATTAAACATCTTCCACTTATTAATAAATAGTGTCCAACACAACTGTACACATTTATTAGACTTTCCTCATAAAAAAAATAGCGTTGACATGTCAGGATATAATCACTATTATGTGCATATGCACACTAAAGGGGTATTAAATGCCTAGACATAAGAAAGATAGATGCTGTCGTTTTTTAGACTCAGAAAAAATTTACAAGCCAAGAGCAATACCTTTTGATGAATTACAATTAGTAGAAATATTTATCGATGAATTTGAAGCAGTGCGATTATGTGATCACGATAAACTTAGTCAAATAGACGCTTCTGAAAAAATGGACATTTCAAGAGGCACTGTTCAGCGACTATTGGAGTCCGGTCGTTTTAAAATTATTGATGCTTTATTAAACAACAAAGCGTTAAAAATAAACAATATTTAAAGGAGAAAAAAATGAAAATTTGTTTACCAACTGAAGGGAAAAATGGTTTATCTGAAGTAGTTCATAATCACTTTGGAAGCGCAAAATATTTCACAATTTATGATACCAGTTTAAAATTGATAGAAATTATCAAAAATGATAATGAACACCATGAACATGGCTCATGCAATCCCGTTGGCTCTATTTCCAAATACAACATCGATGCGATCATGACAAATGGCATGGGTAGACGCGCAGTGCAGAAATTAAATGATGATGGCATAAAAGTATATTTATTAGATGGCAACACAGTAAACGAAGCAATTAAAAATTTTGAAACAAATAAATTGACCGAATTAACGTCTGAAAATGCCTGCGGTGGTCACGGTTGTCATTAACTATATATTAATAGTGTCCCGTCATGAATAAATTAATGAGAATACGAATATCGTCTTGGTTCACGATTTAGATCAAAGTATCCCCAATAATCCGATGCCAATTTATACTCCGATCTTAGTTCATTCATCGTCTGGGAAAGGGTTCCCTTGGTAACTTTTATAAGTTTTTTTAACATATCATAATGCATTCTTGTTTGTATAAGCGTTCTTTCTATTTTAGCGAGTTCGTTATAGTGTTTAACTAAATCAGCACTTGCGCCTCTTATAACAGAATCAATGGCTCTACACATATCCTGATCTCTCCAAAGAGACTCATCTTGGCTAACAATGGCAAGATTCTTTTTAATATTCTCCGGCTTGGATTTTATATCGTCCCGCATCTTTTGAACTTTATTTAAAATTTGTATTGCGATATCCAATTCACTATCTACTGCAATTATTTTATTTAACATATTCCATCCTTATAAACTTCATTTAATAATTTATCGTTCGATATTTTGAAAAATTTCACCTTAATTAGAAAGACTGATAGGAGTGACTTCTCGTCTCCAATGATCGTCACTATCTTTATATATTTTTTCATACTCATATTTTATTAGAAGTAGCAAAAAAGTTTTCATCCACTGAGCTGGTGACATTTTTCTCTTTCTTTGCACTGATGGATTACGATCAACATAATGCAAAACAGGCTTGTTATATCTAAGTGCTATTTTATCCAGTGATTTAGGCATATTTTCCCACAAGATTGCCCCAATGCCTTTATTAATTTCATCAAATAAATCTACTTTTTGTATTTGATCAGTAATCACTACCGTTTCGCTTCTTATCGTTAGCCATAATCTAAACCTTACTTCTCCACGATTCTTCTTTAATAAGATATCAAATCCTAAATGTTTAGTATCTGGGTGTTCACCTATTGTATAAGTTTCTGGACGAAAATCTTTAATTGTGACGGTATATTCATCCTGACCATAAACGACTCGTTGTTCTCCACAAGTGATACGATCAAACAATAAAGCATCTATATCTAGGTTGTCTAAAACCAGTCTTTCTTCTTGAGTAGCAACTATTTTTCTAAACATATACTATTATCGAACATGTTCTCATTTTGTTGCGCTAAGCTTTGGTATTTTTTGCAAAGATAGCTAAAAATTAGGCTAACTAATTATAAAATGCTATTGTTTCTCTAGAATAAAAAACGCATGGGACTGCTGGTTGAAATTATGCGCTAAGTGACCAACAAATTTGACTTCCTTTAAGATAAATCCATTTTCTTCGAACAGATACTTCCACTCATGGATACTTCTAAAACCGCTTGGGAATGGCATAGTTGGCTCTCCAACTGACAGAATATTTGCGAGAAAATCTACTAGAGTAGTTGCAGACCATTGAGTTTCAAAATCAAAATCCAGAAACTGATCATAAAAAGGTTGATTCGCTCTAAGTGTTTCAACCTGCTGACTCCAATCTTCTATTTCCAAATCTTTTGGAGTAACTAGGACATCTTCCTCCACGACTAAAATCCCTCCCTGTTTTATTGCCGTGCTCATACCTTTTATAAATGTATTTACTTTATCAATCTCGTTTCGTCCGCCAACATGATGAATTGACGCCAGACAAGTACCGACATCGTATTGTTTATCAGCAGTCGTCCCTTCAACTGAAAAATCCAGTTGATGAAACGTGATGTTACCTTCTGCCAAGGCACTTAACCAATTGTAAGCATCTATTCCGGCAGCATCCTCTTTCCCTAGGTTCCTCTCGTCCATGAATTTTTTAACAAGCTCTCCACCACCCGCTCCGATATCGACAAAACTTCCTTTTGGTATAAAATCGTTCAACTGTAGATACCGATTGTTAAGTTTTTTCTCATAACGATAGTTTGAATAGGCATCTAAATATTCATTAAACCAGAATGATGCGCGAGGGTTTGCATTGCGTGATATTTTATTAAAAAAATCCAATAAGTATTCTTTGCAATCTTTCAGTAATTCAATGGCCTCATAAATCGTTTTCACAAACTTTTCTGTTTTCTCATAAACCATATTACTATCTAGTCTTTGAGCATCTGGATGATAGGTTAATATCGCATCAGTATAATTTGTTATCATCATGGATTTTACTAAATCTCTGGCAGATATATTCATAAAAGCATTTAAGAACAGCTGTATTTCATGGGATCTATTATTATTTGTTTTCAAGTCCCATTCCTTAATAAGCGTCTCAAAAAGCATGCTTTTATTTCTGGATTGGGCATTAATTACTTTATAGTTCATATATAATTATCGGATCTAGTTATAAGTTATTGCACATTTGTTGAATTATTTACCATTGACTTACCTATTTTTTGCAAGATAATGAGATTGACTGCTTTTTTATTATATAAATTGGAAGAGAGGCAAAACAATGAAAAAAACACTCATTCCATTACTAGCAAGTTTCATTTTTATTAGCATCTATGCTTTCGATCCCTCCACACCAAAAAATGGAAATCTTTATAGTAAACACTCTCTCAATTTGGATCAGACAAATCCAAAATTGTATTCAATCAACTCGTTAAATGAAAAGAAACACCCACTCTTTAAAAATGGCAGGTTATTTGAAACCATTGAAAATATGGGAGCGAAAATTCCTAAATCCATTGGTATTAATATTGGCTCTGATGTAGTCACAACTCCCGAAGGTTATCATGTTGCGCTTACCGGAAATGGAAATCGATATAATCATCGTATTTTTGGCCCGAAGAAAGAGGCGACTGGGTTTGTTGTTATTAAAAATGGTCAAGTAACAGCAAAATATGAACTTTCTGGGAAACGAATATTTGAAACACTCCGACCACTAATTGCAGATATAATTCCAGAAAATCCCGGTTCAGAA
>MFRH01000050.1:0-15849 GCA_001783275.1 Candidatus Margulisbacteria bacterium GWF2_35_9 | reverse complement strand
AGCGACAGTGACCAAGGTGCCAGACTGGAAATCTATTCTATGACAGGAGCATTTATAGGTAGCTCAGAAGCCATTGGGAAAGGCTATCGGTGGATGCATTTATTAGCAGTTGCACCTTTTGGACCAAATGGAGAAATAGAAATTGCGACTGTACGAACTCCTCATATTGGAGGCATTCTCGAGTATTATCGGTGGAACGGAAAGGAACTTATTAAAACCGCATCACTCGAAGGGGTCTCAACTCATCGCATTAATTCAAATAATTTAAATATGGCAATCGCCGCTGATTTTACAGGCAATCATAAAGTAGAACTTTTCCTACCCTCTCAGGATTTTAGAACATTAATATTAGTTAAACGAATACAAGCTGGTGTTACAATGCTTAAAACCATCCCTCTTAATGGAGAGTTAAACACAAATTTAATGATAACAACGTACCCCAAAAAATCTTTGTGGTTAGGAACTAATAATAATACATTTACTGAATACGGATATTAGAACAATCTACAGACTAATTATTAAAAGTTGATGTAGTATATTTTAAAATATTATATAATCAAATTATTATGAATACTAAAATAGATTCTCCTGAAGAAAAAAGAGCAAAACAAGCTAGCTATATTACATGGGTTGGTTTTTTTGCAAATTTATTTTTATTTGCTTTTAAGCTCTTTACCGGAATAGTTGGACACAGTAGCGCAATGATAGCAGATGCGATTCATTCTCTATCCGACTTTGCTACAGATATTGTAGTATTAGTGAGCTTTAGGATTGTTAGTAAACCACCCGACAAAACTCATGATTACGGCCATGGCAAGTTCGAAACACTGGCGACAACAATTATCGGCGTTGTTTTATTCCTTGTAGGATTTGGCATATTTTACGCCGCTGGGAAAAACATCTATTCGGTATTGATTCTCAAAGAACATATCCACTCACCGGGAATAATTGCCCTTATCGCTGCAGTTTTATCAATAATAGTGAAAGAACTGTTATACCGATATTCCGTATTTGTTGGTAAACAAATAAATAGTCAGGCAATCATCGCTAATGCTTGGCACCACCGGTCAGATGCATTCTCTTCAATCGGCACATTATTTGGTATTGGTGGCGCTATACTTTTAGGAGAAAAATGGAACATACTCGACCCAATTGCTGCAGTAATTGTTAGTATTTTTATTATCAAAGTAGCCTGTGATATAACCGTAGGAAGTTTAAAAGAGCTAATGGAAGAATCCATTGATGAAGAAACTGAAAACGCTATATTAGCGATTATTAAAGATACAAAGCATGTTATTGACCCCCATAATTTAAGAACCAGAAAAAATGGGAATAAAATGATAGTGGATGTTCATATTCGAGTGCCCAACTCATTATCTATCGTTGAAGCCCATGAAGTTACTAATCAAATTGAAAAGAAGTTAAAAGAAAAATATAATAACGATCTTTTTATTAATATTCATACTGAACCTGAAAACAAGTAAAACCTATTTTTAAAATTTTCGACTATCTATTGCCCAATGAAGTAATGCTTGACGCTGTTTTTTTCGACAATTCAAATCTCCTGGGATACAATTTTTCTTAATGGCTCCAACATGACGAAATATCGCTTTCCATCGTTTTATCTGCCGATCATCTTCAAATGGAATACGTCGTCCCATATAATATCGACAGTACCACTGGAACCATCCACGAGGATCCTCATAATAAATCCATCCTCGATTTTGCCACTCTCGTAATGATAATGAGGCATTTACTTTAAAATAATTGAGTTCTGGGTCATGGAATTCATGACAAAAAACAACGTTAATAAACCAATCATGAGGAAACTCTTGGGCACAATCACCCATATACTTTCCACCAAAAACACCCAGTTGGAGCATTTTCTTAGGACTTAGATCCGGTTTAAAATCTTTATGAATTTTTTTTCCGATAGGTTCTGAGCAAATATATTCATAATCTTGCTGCATAGTATCATTAACTTTGATTAATCGAGTAATTACCATCTTATTTATTACATATTTTTATATAAATATTAAAGCATAATCCAGAAATCCAGAACTTTTACTGAAATCGTTTTATGTATTTTTGAAAGAAAATTGAATTTGGAACACTAATCTTATTTTTATTATCATCTAAAAGAATTGTAAAAAAAGTATTAATCGCAATCACTTGACCAGATATTTCATCTGGAAGGATATCTATTTTGTCATTTATCTTAAACGGATGCGTAAAATAAAGAATTATCCCAGCTAAAACATTTCCGATATGACTCCATACGGCAACAAAAGCGACTGCTATCATGGCAATAATACTAGTTAATGTTACCCATAAATTCTTAATATTAACACCCCAAATCATAACGAGTATTAACACAACTAAAAAAGTCGTAACAAAAGTAAAAATTCGCTTAATATTGTAATATCGGCTTTCACTGAGATTATTTTGTTTGCCTATTTGCTTTATTTTAATCTTCATTATTTTTGAGAATAATACGACGAGAACAACTGCACTTCCTGAATAAATGATATTTTGAATTAAGTCTTTAGACATATATACCTCCAATTACTATTTAATCAACTGTTGAATAATTCATTATTACATAGGTGTTTAGTCACAGCAAACATAAAAATTAATATATCTCTTGAGTCTCTTTCATTCTTATAACAATTTTGATATCTTAGTATTATTAAAATAAACAAGGGGGCATTATGAAGCAACAATTATTAATTTTGACACTTTTAGTATTAACATTCTCTTTCGGGGCAAAAAACGTTCTGGTTATAGAAAGCTACAATGCAGCCTATGAATGGGACGCAGATTACCTAAGCGGATTAAAAAGCACGTTAGGGACAGCTTACAATGTAACCAACTTTGAAATGGATACAAAACGCATACCACCATCTGAATTTCAGAATATGGCGGATAAAGCATGGAAACTAGTTGAAACTAGTAAACCTGATTATATTGTAATCGGAGATGACAATGCACTTAAATATCTGGCTCCTAAAATTACAAATAATACACCCCCAGTCATTTTTTTAGGGATTAATGGGAGCCTTAACAATTATGGAGTTGTCGGCAAGAAAAATGTAACGGGTATTTTAGAACGTCCGTTATTTCAAAGTTCTATTATGGGGATGACTTCAATTCTTCCAAATTTAAAGGGAAAAGCACTAATTCTATTTGATGATGGAACTACGTCAAAAGAAGCGGTTAACAGTATCTTCAATAACAACCGAACACTTCAAATAGCCGGACTGACGGTATCTTACAAACAAATAGGAAACATTGATACATGGAAAGAAACGATCAATAATGCAGATAAAGCTGGTTATGATTTTATTATCATTGGTTTGTATCAAACCATAAAAGATTCAAACAATAAACATGTTAATGCCGATGATGTGCTGGCATGGACGTCAATAAATTCTAAAGTACCTTTGTTTGGTTTCTGGTCATTTTCAGTGGGTAAAGGCAAAACCATCGGAGGATTAGTTCTTGAGGGAGTGTCTCAAGGCAACGATGTAGCAGAAATGATTAAGAAAATTGATGCTGGAATGTCCCCAGCAGATATTCGTCCATTGGCTGGGAAAAAAGGCCATCTACTATTCAGCAAATCAGAATTATCTCGTTGGAAATTTTCATTACCAGAGAATATGGCAAAATCAGCTATTTATCTTGAATAATCACCAATAATTATAAATAAGCTATGAAATCGAAACAAATAGGTACGTTTCGATTTCATAGCTTATAACTGACTCCCTCTTTATCAGAATAAAAATATATTTACTGTCTAAACCATATGGATTAAACTCTCTATATGCCAATCGATAAAATTTATGGTCATAACTTGGAAAACGTTCCCCCTTTTACTTTTAATGAAGAAGTGGCAAAGGTTTTTGATAATATGATTAGCCGATCTGTTCCCTTGTATTATGAACTGGAAGAACTAATTGCCAATTTTGCCATTCATTACTATCAGAAGAACACGAATATTTATGATCTAGGTTGCTCAACAGGCGAAACGCTCGTCCAAATTTCAAGAAAAAGTACAACAAGAATAAATCTAATCGGGGTCGATTCCTCTAAAGCCATGGTTTCTAAAGCAAAAATAAAATGCAAAGCCTATAAAAATATTGCATTAAAAGTAGCCGATATACGCGAAACCGATTTAGAAAATGCTTCCGTTGTTATTATTACCTACGTCCTCCAATTTTTACCAGTGGCAGATAGACTATCTCTACTTAAAGAAATTTTTGAATCAACAGTCCCTAACGGAGTAGCACTCATTAGTGAAAAAATTTCATTCGCTGATAATAATCAGGACTTTGTAGCCCTACATGAACAGTTTAAAAAAAATAATAAATACTCTGACTTAGAAATTAAACAAAAAAGGGAAGCACTTGAAAATGTTCTAATTACAAGAACTCAAGCACAAAATATTCTTATGATCAAAGAGGCTGGATTTAGAATTGTTGAACCCTTTTTCCAATGTCTAAACTTTTGCAGTTTTCTAGCGATTAAATGATCCGTCCATTTGTTTCTGATTCATCGCCATTTATTCTTAATGATCCAAAAATGAATAAATGGCCAATACCAAGTCAGCCAGAGGTAATAAACGCCCGAGCAGATATACTTCTTTATGAGCATATAAGTCTGCTAAAGAACAAAAAGGTTCTAGAGATTGGCTGTTGCAATGGACCTTTTTCATATATAACGCATATTCTTGGAGCATCCATTATCCATGGCATTGATTCTGAAACTAGACATATTGAAAATGCCAGACATAACTTCGATATGAGTAATATTAATTCAAATGCGTTTGAGTTCTTCATTGCAGATGCGATTGATTTTTTAAATAAAACTCCTGATCATTTCTACGACACAATTATTTGCCTAGATTCTATGCAAAATTATCCTGATCACTATCAATTGATTCAACTATTTCATAAAAAAGCAAAAGAAGCAGTTATACTCGATACATTTACAGCAAACTACACATTACTCCTTGGCAAAAAATCCAGGACAACATTAAAAAATATCCATAACGAGACTTTCAAATTACCCGTCACCTATTATATAGAAGAACACAATAAGCAATTAGCATTTTCTAGCTCCGAATTGTTAGAGCTAATATTTCAAAGTGTCGGGTTTAGCTTTGATTTAGTAAACTGGGAAAAACACTCCCAGAATCCAAGAAAAAACTGGAAAGATTTAATGTCAATGCAGGGGAAAAGAGAGTGTCACTGGACAGACATTTATAGCTCAAATATCTGCGTCAGTTACATCTTAAAAAATAATGGACAAAAAAATGTCTAGAAAAACATATATTGATAAAAACTCCCCATTCCTGATTAATGATCCTCGTCAAAAAAGATGGGCAGTCCCCTACACTTATGAAGTTATTAATATCCGCACCCAAGTCTTATTAGCCAATAATCTTAAATATATAAAAAACAAACGCGTCCTAGACTTAGGTTGCCACTTTGGAACTTTTGCATATATCGCCCTGAAACTAGGCGCATCATATATTGAAGGTATTGATAGCGATCCCGCTTTAATCCAACAGGCCAATCAGTATTTTCAAGAAGAGAATATTGATAAGTCAACATATCAGTTTATATGTAACGAAGCAATCGCTTATATTGAATCTTTACCAGATAATAGTTTTGATACCGTTCTGTGTCTGGGCCTTTTGTACTTTATTCCAAATCCCGGTTATTTAATCCAACAAATCAGCAGAGTGTGTAAAGAAACAGCTATCATTGACACATTTACTGCCTACAATTGTCTATTATGGGGGAAAGACGCTGCCGCGATTCGCAGCAGAACAAAAATGGAAACGTTTGATTTACCCTTACTTATTTTTAAACTCACTAAAGAAAACAAAAAAATGTACAAACTTCCATTTCAATTTAAAGCAAAAAATAAAGAGATTTGTCTTGTTTCATATCCAACGATATCTCTGTTGGAAACGTACTTTAAATCCTGCCAATTTACAATGAATAAATTAAGTTGGAGCAAATACATCGTAAATAAAAACAAGAATATTGAAGAGCTAATCAGCATGGAAGGAAAACAAACATCTCACTGGACCGACATCTACAGCACTAAAGCCAGAATCAGTTATCTACTAAGCAAAGTATGATCCTCCGTCCTTCGTACACCTCCTTTGATAAAGGAGGCTCATAAATTATTTATCATCAGCATTGTCTTTGTTCATTGCATTTTATAATTATCACATTAATAATTATCACCATTTAAAATCTGTTGATATCTGTTATAATTAGTTCACTATTCATTCTAGTTCTTAAGGAGGATTATGATGGCGAATAAAACATTAACTCAAACAATGCAAAAAGAACGGCTGTTTTTTAACAAAGTATACGGATGGATGTCTTTTGCATTATTTATTACCGGATTTTCATCGTTCTATGTCATTTCCTCAAAAACACTTTTGCAAGCATTATATGGCAATCCATTCTTGCTTTTCGGCTTAATTCTTTTGGAACTGGGAACCGTTTTTTATCTTAGTAGTAATATACAAAAAATGTCACTTCAAACAGCCAGAATTACGTTTATTGCCTATTCCATCCTTAATGGAGTGACATTATCCGGATTATTTATGGTATACACCGGAGCATCAGTTACCATGGCATTTTTAATAACCGCATTAACATTCAGTTTTATGAGTATTTATGGATATACAACACAAACTGATTTAACCGATATGGGCAAATTGATGTTTGTTGGGCTTATTGGAATAGTTATAGCCTCTGTTATTAATATCTTTGCACAAAGTTCTGTTTTATATTGGGCGATATCCTACATCGGAGTTATCGTTTTTATTGGTTTAACAGCTTATGATACACAAAAAATAAAACAAATGATGCACCAGATCGTGGGAGATGAAGATACCTATCAAAAATATGCTATTCTAGGTGCTTTAACATTGTACCTAGATTTTATTAATTTATTTATTATGATACTTCGCATTGTTGGAAATAGACGTGATTAATATGAAAAACTTAGAGGTGAAAATATAATGGGACAAACAATAACAGAAAAAATACTAGCAAAACATGCAGGAAAGAAAAGTGTCGTACCTGGGGAATTAATCAAAGCGAAGGTGGATATCGTTTTAGGAAATGATATTACTGCTCCAGTCGCAATAAACGAATTTTACAAAATCGGGGTTAATAAAGTGTTTGCAAAAGACAGAATTTGTCTTATACCGGATCATTTCACTCCGAATAAAGACATTAAGTCTGCTGAGCAGGTAAAAATGCTTCGAGAGTTTGCAAAAGAAATGGGAATTGTTCATTTCTACGATGTTGGGAAGATGGGTGTGGAACATGCACTACTCCCTGAAATGGGTATTGTTGGGCCTGGCGACTTGATAATCGGAGCTGATTCTCATACCTGTACTTATGGTGCGTTAGGTGCTTTCTCCACTGGGGTTGGCAGTACTGATATGGCAGCAGCGATGGCTACAGGAGAAGCATGGTTTAAAGTTCCATCAACAATCAAGTTTACGCTTACGGGTAAAAAGCAAAAATGGGTGTCCGGGAAGGACGTTATTCTATACATTATCGGCCTCATTGGAGTTGACGGTGCGCTTTATCAATCCATGGAATTTACTGGAGATATAAAACAGTTTTCTATTGATGAAAGATTTACAATTGCAAATATGGCGATTGAAGCTGGTGCAAAAAACGGAATTTTCCATGTAGACGATATTACACTTGCCTACGTTAAAGGAAGAACTCTCAGAAACTATGAAATTTATGAAAGTGATAAAGATGCAAACTATGCAAAAGAAATCGTTATCGATCTAAATAAAATTGAACCTCAAGTAGCATTCCCTCATTTACCGGAAAATACAAAACCAGTAAGAGAAGCAAAGGGAATAAAAATTGATCAAGTTATTATTGGATCCTGTACAAACGGAAGAATTGAAGATTTACAAATAGCAGCTCAAGTATTAAAAGGTCATAAAGTTGCCGACGGGGTTAGATGTATTATTATTCCAGCAACACAACAGATTTATAGAGAAGCCATGGAACAAGGATTATTTGATATTTTTCTTGATGCAGATGCAGCAATATCCACCCCCACATGCGGTCCTTGTTTAGGTGGTCATATGGGAATCTTGGCTAAGGGTGAACGCGCAGTTGCAACAACAAACCGAAATTTTGTCGGAAGAATGGGACATATTGGCAGCGAAGTATATTTGGCTAATCCGGCAATTGCAGCTGCATCAGCTATTACAGGGACTATATCCAGTCCCGATGACTTATAATATTTTAGGAGGAGAACTTTAAATGAAACTACACGGTAATGCATGGAAATTTGGTGATCATATTGATACAGATGTTATTATACCTGCACGATATTTAACAAGTTCAGACCCAATGGAACTGGCTAAATATTGTATGATAGACGGTGATGCAGATTTTACAAAAAAAATAAAAAAAGGCGATATTATGGTGGTCGGAGTAAACTTTGGATGTGGATCCAGTCGTGAGCATGCACCAATAGCAATTAAAGCTGCTGGCATCAGTTGTGTTATTGCAAAAACCTTTGCACGTATTTTTTACAGAAATTCAATCAATATCGGATTGCCAATATTAGAATGTCCAGAAGCTTCTGATAAAATATCAGAGGGAGATGTAATAGACATTGATCTTGATAAGGGGTTAATAACAAACGTTACAAAGAATGAACAATATCAGGCGGCTGAGTTTCCACCTTTTATGCAGGACATTATTAATAAGAATGGACTAATAAATTCAATAAAAAAGAGCTGATTTATTGATAGTGAGTTCGTCATTATGTTTCTATTGTTTAGAACTTATTGTAAAAAGAATCATGTGTTATAATATATAATTATGTTAAACCAAACAATAATTCGCATACCGTTACTAATAATACTAATAATGCTAGTTGCATTACTAATTAGTATTATTAGACAAGATATTGCAAAAAAAAGATCATTTATTATTGACGTAGATAAACTTAACGATCGAGAAGAAATTAAAATAGAAGACAAAGAACTAGCCCCAGCCAAAACTAATGCTAAGAAAAAAAGAAAATAAGAAGATGAATGTTTTATTAATCATTCTACTTCTTGGATTATTTAGCATTGTCATACAATTACCTTCTATTTTTTTTATGATTAAAAAAAGAAAACAACTTGAAACTGAACGAGATCGTTTAAATAAAGAACAACCGAAGTAGTCCCTTTATATAGAATATTTGTCTTTGTGTTTTTTTCTTAGCTCTGAAGCGACGTTCATTGGATTGTAATGTTGTGCCTCAGGTTCGGATTGTATCGGTTCTTCATTTTGAATAATATCTTTCTTCAAATCTAGGGGAGTTTCAGTGTGTGGCGTATCAGCCGGAATCGGCGATTCAATACGTGCGCTACTCTCAACAATAGTTGAAACTTCACTTTTAATTATTGGTTTAGATTGGATTTCTTTTGATTTCTTTGTATATAATAAGTCCAATTCAATCTTCTTACTTTTTTCTACATCCAATTCCTGATGAATATACTCTGGAACTGACTCTTCTTTTTTAACTTGTTGTTTATCCTTTATTTTTTCAGATGAGGCGATCTTTATATCTGCTGTGTAATCAAATAACTCCGCATCATCCAAAACACTAATCCATTGTTCAATTGTCATATCAGAAAACTGTCTCGGTCTTAAATCTGGGCCTCCCTGCTCGACAATAAGTTCGATTTCAGCTTGAATCTGATTAATATCTTCCTCCATCATTTCTATCGTTTGTTTCGTTTTTGGATACATATTATCCTTGAACTGCTCCATAAATTCTTGGGTTTTATTATCAATATGTTCAAGATTTTCGATAGATATTTTTTCTCTCATAAGGGCAAGCGTTTCTTCATCCTCATTTTTCTTATTTCGATTTGTAAATAATGAGTTATAAATAATAGGTTTTGCAGATTCAACAAAAATATTTCCGATATGTTCCATATCTTTAATGTCGTTAATAATCTCCAATTTGTTAATATGTCGCTGTTTTCTTAGTTCATTTATAATTTCCACAGGGAAATAATTTAAAACTTTACTCATTTCAACAGTTAATTTATCATCAATATGTTCTTTAAAAACCTTAACCATTTTCCTTTGCAATAAATTTACTTTTAAATCATCAAGAAAAACATTCTGATAGTACCTAAAAAACACAGTGGTTAATTGACCAATTTGCTCAGCTTCTTTTAATGAAATACCTTCTATTCCATTATTTGAAAGTTGACGGATAAAGAGGTCTAATGCAATATCAACATCTTGTTTTGAGCGAACATTCTTTAATAGATTTAAATATTTACTCATTGTATTGTTCCCATTTTGTTATTTCTTCTAATAAATAGGGATTAACCAGCTTCGCAATCTGCGCTGGTAGCTCGGCATCACTAAAATTATTAAACAATTCCGTCAATTGATCTTTTGTTTGAACAAATAATCGATCAGCAATTTCCTCGCCAAGTCTCTGTGCTTTTTCTTTTATTTCTTCTGGCACTTTTGTGCTTTCAATTTTATTAAATAATTCCGGCATCTTCTTTTTTATTTCTTCTTCCATTTTTTCTTTTGAAATCCCGATACTCTCATATCCATCAATTAAAAAACTTGGGTCTGAAAATACCAGAGGAAGCATGCGATGAATTAATTCATCATCAAGCAATAGAACACCATTAAGTATGGCATTGAAAAATAGTTTATTTCGTTTTTTAAAAAACGCATCCTCCTGCTCTTTCAGAAAATCGATTAAACGATTCTTATCATCCATGGTCATTTCTTTAAGTAGTAATAAAAATTCCTCCTCTGACTCATTAAGCAAGCTATCTTTAATTAAAGGGAATTTATTAACTACGCGTCTTTCAAGTGGTTCCGTATCCTCGATCTCATTTTTAATCTCATCAATTTCCATTTTTAATTGGGTTAACTTATTGCGAATCGTATACTTTTGAAGGACACTTTTGGCGAATTTCTGATAATGTTCATTATCAACAATGATTTCATCAAAATTGTAATGCCCCTGGGAAAATTGGTCTATCATACTTGAAGGATCAGACGGCTCATGTTTTTTTACCTCTGGGACAATATCTTCAAGACCAGTAAGTGGATTTGTTCTTAGTTTATCCATAAGCTCTGAAAAGAATGCATTGATATCGCCAGTTCGACTTAATTTTTCAATATCTCCTCCGGCAAAATCCATATGTAATTCATTTTTTATCTTATCAGTATCTCTTTCTGTAAAATAATGTTGATCCATTATAGACGACTTAATTAAGGGTTTGTCGTATATCTCCTTCCATTCAGGTCTAAACTTATCAGCAGCTTCCTTCACATCCTCTAAGAGTTTTTCGAAATGTTTACTCAGTTGATTTGAGGCTTTTAATCGATCCTGAAAAAAATCCAGTAGCTTAATTAAGAGGGAAAAATGGAATGCTGTTCCAATAAAATATGGTACGGATTTGTCCACGTTGTGAATGTAAAAATATATTAAATATCGTTGTTCTATGATAACTTCAAACGAAGTATCGTCTACATAAAATTTAAATGAATTCTTCTTGCTTTCTGGTTTAAAAGATAAATCAGCGAGTTTCTCAGAAAAATGATCAATTTTTTGTTTAGTTGCATCAACATCTTGTCGATTTTCTAATATAGTCATTACTTCTTCCATCATCGCATATGCATCCTGTTCCTCTTTCATTTGAGGTACAACAGATTCATCTAGTGGCTCAAAACCTTTTGGAGTATTTTCACAACGAATACCCAATGAATATTTAATGATATCTTGAATTTCTGCTGTTATTACTTGTAATCGGTTAATTTTATCTTTCATTTTATCCAATAACCCTTCTTGGCCGTTTTAACTTTAGAGCGATATTTTTTTCTTCATTCATTTTTTGATCCCATAACTTATTTGTAATTTGATTAAGTACTTCTACCTTTGAACTATTCATAATACTGCATAAAGCTGAAACAATGTTTGTATTATACTGTTGCAATTGATTCTGCTGCAATTGCTCCTTTATTTGCTTTAAGCGTGGATTTATACTGTCATCTATATTGAACTCCATATATCGATCAATATAAGCGATCGCGATATCCTTATATCCATTATATGTCTGAATAAGCTCAGCTAGCTCCGGATTATCGGTAATTTTGTAATTTGAGTCCGAGACAGCATCCATAATCCGGCTGATAAAATAGTTGGAATTTGGCAGTGTACTATAATAGACAGAAAGCCGATCAATCTGATCAACTAATAACGTTACCTGTTCTTGATTAATATGATTATTATTCTGTTGTCTTGCATTGTTTAAAACGTGTTTAGCTGAAGATAGCACCTGATTAAAACTCTTTAAATTATACTGACTCACATCATAACCTAAATCATCCATAAGCTTTATTAATTGAGACTTAAACGCAAGCTGACTTTGATCAAGGCGCTCCCCTTTTTTAATAAGTTGTTCAATTTCACCCGACGTATATAACAGCCTTTTTACGCTATCCTCAGATTGTAAAACAGCACCTTTTTGTCCAACACCCGCAGTTCGACCAAGCAATATTTTGGTTTCCTGATTCCCGTTTTCTCTAAAATAATCTAAAAGTTGTTCATATTTTAAATTTCTCACTTTCCCACTACCAGTTTTTTTCAACACATCATTTTCTTTATTCAATTTACTAATTAACGTCTGTTTAGCTTTTTTAGACAATTGGTCAAATATCAAAACCGATTGTTCTTTGTCCATATTTATAATCGAATCATAAAAAGAATTTAACAAAATATCTGTAATTCGTGTCTTATTAGCTATCTCCGAATGAGGTGTATTTTCAATAAATATTAACTGTTTAAGTGCTGTAACAAATTCATCAGAATCTGATATTTTTTGGGGCATGTCTTGAAATATTTTCGTATAAAACGATTCCTTTTCTTGTTCTGATAAACGGCTAGAATGAATAAATGTTGCCATGGCCTTTATGAATCCAGTTTGGTTTGTACTCTGAAACATTCTTTCAAAATATAACAATAAACCCGATTCATTACCTTTTAACAAATTTGGATTTATCCTATAAAACTCCAAGACTTCCTTAAACCCTTCTATAGACGTATCCATATTAGTTATGGCTTCAGGAATTAAAGCGACATAGTTTTGCGAAACTTTCACACCGGATAAATTATCGATAAAGACATTACTTTCCATAGAACTGTCTTCCTTTCCAACATAGGTTCTTTGAGTTATGGCTACTACACTTAGCTGAGTCTCAACTTCGGCAATACTTTCTTGCACAATAACCTTCTGCTCTGGAGGAATATTGCTTGCCTCGACTGAAACCTTCAATGCTGCAATTAATTCACGCACCATATCGACAGAATTCTCACTGCTATCTTTTTGTATCTCCTTTATTTTTTCTTGCAGATCAACACCGATTATTAACGAATTATTAACCACGGCCTCAATGCTTTTTATTATTTCAGGCAACTGCGTTTGGATGGACTCATAACTCATGGCAATCACTTTCTGATTAAGAGTATTTATATCTTTAATCAACTTCGCCACTTCTTTTATCTGCATGTCTTCGATATTTACTCCATTCATAATGCTTCCTTCCGGCACCTGATACTGACTACTTGATTCATTTTTGAGGCTATTTTGAAAAGGCACAGAAATTGATAGTGTTACTGCTCCTTGCTTGATCAATGCCTCCGTATCAACTACCATCTGGTTTATTTTGCTGTCCATATCCTTTATGTCCTTCAATATATCGCTGTATACTGGCTTTATCTTCGGCTGACTATTTTCCATTAAATCTACTATTGCTTGTACCACTTGTTTCTGCTCCGGTTCTTTTAGCTGCATCACCATCGCCATCGTCTCAGCTGTTTGTTTTGCATCCTTCGGCATCCAGTTTCGTGCAACTGATTCTGCTACAACCGTCATATTCATAACCACTATTTTCTGTGGCGCGGCTTCTGGATTCGCTTCCTTTAACATACTATTTATCATCGCTTCTCTCGGTTTCGGATCCAGCTTCATTTTCTCAATGATGTCCATGATGACAGGCACACTTTTTTCTGCCGTTTCTGTCACATCCAGCTTGCTAATATAATTTTGAACCAATTCTTTATTCGGTTCCATTACTTTCGGATTATTTTGGATATACTGCAATACCTCCATCGGGTTATTCAGTCTCTGTAATTCAACTGTTTTTTGCTCTTTTGGCATCGAACTATTTAGTATCTGTTCTACTTTATTTTTTACTTGTGTCATAGCAACCGAACTCAGCTGGGTCGCAACTTCGGCAACACTTTCTCGCACGATAGCCTTCTGACTCGGTGCAATCTTGCTTGTCTCGACGGCAGCCTTCACTGCTTCAATTAAAGCGATCGCTTTCTCGACCGGATTTAGACTGCTATCTTTTTGTATTTTAGCTATTTCTTTTTGCATATCCTCGGTAAATATTGCAGGACTTTTTGCTACTACCTCGATGCTTTTTATTATCTCCGGCATTTGTTTCTCAATGGACTCATTATTCACCGCCACTACTTCTTGACTAATACGATTTATATCTTTAATCAACTTCGCCACTTCTTTTACTTGAATGTCTTCCGTATTTATAGCACTGCTCGTTCTCGCTTCCGGTACCTCAAAATTACTATTCGGTTCTTGAACAGCATTACTCTGTTCCTGCATGCCTACCTGCGCCATTGCTTGTGCAGCTGTTCCTTGATTGATCACTGCCTCCATATCTTTAAGTATATTCATGTATACTGGGTTTGTATTCTGCTGGCTATTTTTTCTTAAATCAACAATCGCTTGCACCACCTGCTGCTTTTGCTCAGGTTCTTTTATTTGCTTCACCATAGTCATCGTATCCGTTATTTGTTTCGCATCTTTGGGCATCCAGTTTCGTGCAACCGCTTCTGCAACAACTGCCATATTCATTACTATTTTTTGTGGGGTTACTTTCGGATCCGCTTCTTTTAACAGGCTATTTATCATTGCTTCTCGCTGTTGAGGATTCATCTGCATTTTCGCAATGATGTCCATGATGACAGGCACACTTTTTTCTGCCGTTTCTGTCACATCCAGCTTGCTAATATAATTCTGAACTACTTCTTTATTTGCCTTCATTAACTCTGGGTTTTTTTGAACCGATTCTTTATTCGGTTCCATTACCTTCGGATTCTTTTGAATAAATTGCAATACCTCCATCGGCTTATTCAGTTTCAGTAACTCATCGGTTTTTTGCTCTTTTGGCATCGAACTATTTAGTATCTGTTCCACTTTATTTAATGCTTTATTTGTTATTGTAATACTATCAATACTTACATTAAGAGACGTTATCGCTTCTCCCACTTTTTCCTTCAAACCTTCACTAAGGCCACTTTCTTTAACAGCTTTGGTTACAAGTTCGTTCAATGTCTTTACATCTTTCAATTCCAACTTATCTTTATTTAGATACAACTGAATGGCTTGCGCTAGTTCTGGACTTTTAATAACACCTGTTTGTTGTATATTTTCATAATTTGCCAGCACTTCTTTCATCGCTTGCTCGACGTTGTCCTTCTTTGTAAACGGACTATGCAGGTTTTCAACAATTTGCTGAATCTGTTGAATTTGTGAAATCACTTTTGGGACATTTATCTCTATCATATTTTCCATCTCCACACCTTTGATTGCTCCCTGTGGAGTTTGTGCCGGAGTCACCTGTTGTATATTTAACTGAGAAGGAGTAATGTTTGGTGAAGCAGCCTGAGAGGTTACTCCACTTAGGTTTTTGGAGTTTATCTCATTTATTAGATCTG
>MFRH01000049.1:5228-25709 GCA_001783275.1 Candidatus Margulisbacteria bacterium GWF2_35_9 | reverse complement strand
TTCATCCAATAGATACTTAGCGTCCATCAACCCTTTGAGCGACCAATAGTTGTCCCAATAATAATGTTCGTTCGCTCCAAAGTGTTCTGCACTTAGGCCGATGGGCATCAGACCTTTATGTGGGACTTTTTTGTATGCTGCTTTTTGTAGCATGCGGATGATCCAGTTCGCTCCAGATTGAATAGATGGTAATACCTTTCGAATCGTTTCTGTATCTTTTGTAATTCGATAGTATTCTGCAACCGTCCATATCGCCTGTCCATTGCTATCCCATTCACCTGTTTGAGAAAGGAAATATCCGCTGATTTTTTGTCTAGATGGATACGTGAGAATAATCTCTTTGGCCTCTTCCTCATAACCGCATTTAATCAGAGCATTTAATAAATAGGCAGCATCTCTAAACCAGAAATGATGGTAGTTAAATGGCCCGGGAGTGATGCTCTTGCCGTCAAAAAACAAAAGCAGGTAACTCATATTTGTCTTAAATGCTTTCTCTAATTTCTTATCTGGAATACTAATTCTAATTCCTTCCTGAAGTTTGTTTTTCCAAATACTTAACATTAACTGCTTGTGTTTTTCATGGGTACCTTCCCAGTAGAAATGTTTTCTAATTACGATATGTTTATCCATTGGGATTCTGAATTCAAGATTTTTCTGTTCATCTGGATTTAAATACATTTTATATCCAGCACATGCGTTACAAAGTCCTGCGTCACAAGAACTGCTATGCTTGGATTGATAGGCATCTTTTCTTATGAAAATGCTTGCATCTCCATTTTTCAGGTTGGAACAGATGACTTGATGAGGTGTTTCCATCAAAACGGCTCCTAGTTCTCCATTTACATAAAAAGCATTTTGTCGATAAGAAATTTTATGAATTAAGCTGATCCCTTCGGGATTATAGGGTCGTATTGATAAATGAACCGTTATTTCATCACCTTGGTCTCCGTGGTTAGTGACGTTTACGTTATGGAACAGTGTATCGCGATCATATATTTTCTCTGCAAAGGAGGTAATTAGTATAACAAAATTGGCAACTTCAAAGGTAGTTTCTATGAACGGTACACTATGAAGGACTCTTTGTTTGACGGATTTTAGTTTTGATGGAGCATATAATTCTCCATGATAAACAACAAAAACATCGACAGACCAACTATTAATTCTGGGAGTCAGAAGACCTCGGGTATCAATAATGGCTTCTTTTTCATTATATAAATTTCCAAGTGCCGTCCAGTTTCTGTGACTGACATTAATCGAAGGGACTTGAAATCCTCTTGGAATAAAACTTAAACTCTTGCTGTCGTATTGTTTTTCAACCCAATATGGCCATACCCATTTTGAGTGAGAATCAAACACAATTCGGTTATAAATACCTCGCATTAGATTTAATACATTGAGAGAAACTAGGTCTTTGGGTAAGCCCACCTTGTTTTGCCTTCCTGCAACGCTCATTGGTTTTATATAGGCTAAAGCAGTTTGAGGAACCCCAAAACGATTCGCTATGAAGTTGATCGCTTTTGTTTTGATATATTTAATCATAATTTAAGGGTTTCATTTACGAGAGTATCAATACGAAAGGGTTTAAGTTTAAAAACGCTTATCCCAGATTTTATAGCCCAAGTCACTTTTTCCTTGTCGGTTGTGCTACTAATTCCAATAATTTTAACAGTAGGTAGAATATTTCGAATCTCTTGAATGACTAATGAACCACTTACATTGGGTAAATTGATGTCGATTAAAATAACATCTGGTATTATCTTTCGGATCTGGTCGATGGCTTCTTGCCCGGATGATGCAGTAAAAACCGTTTGCTGTTTCTGATAAAAGTATTTTGTCAGTTGGTCTCGAACAAACTGACAATGATCAATGATTAAAATGTTTGCCATTTTATCCCCCAAAATATTAATACTATAATATAAAACTATTCACTATTTAGCAATGAATTTGCAGAGTTAGAATTAACTAATTTATGCTTTGTTTTTCGAGGAAAGTAGATTTTGTAAATATTCGATGGCAAAGGCAAGGAATGCTCCCAGTAATGAGCTTGCAATAAACCCGACTACTACCATGTTTTTCCGACTGGGCTTGCTTCTTTGAGTTGGTTTTTCAGCCTTATCCAATACAATAACCAATGGTTTTTGAGATGTTATTCCTAGCTTTTCGTTTATATTATCCAGATTTTCAACAGCATAGTTAGCAATATTTGCTGCTAATTCAGGATTATAGTCCTCATAAGCGAGGGTAATAAAGTTTGACTTATCTTTTTGAACGGATAGTCTGGCGCTTACAATTCCTATGAGGCTTTCCATTGTATCTAACCCGATTTCAGCGGACTCGTTAGTGTTTTTCCCGGCATAATATTTTCCTAGTTGAAATTTTGTAATAATATCTTTAGCCATTCTTCTGCTGCTAAGAACATTGGTGACTATTTCAAGGGAGGTGTTTCCTCCTCCTCCGAGAAGACTACCGAAGCCAAGACTATTAATGGTAGACATATACGATGGGGCGGAAGAGCTTTCGGGAATAAAAAATCGTGTACTGGCTTTAAATTCAGCTTTAATGGTTAAAGAATATAATGCTGTTAGAATAGTCACTGAAACAATGATGAAAATAATGAGTTTAATGTGTTTAAATAAGGTTTGGATTAAAGCTAGGATATCAATTTCATCGTCTTCATAGGAATTACTGCTTATTAATTCTTTGTTTAGTGTATTATTCGCCATGTCTGTTAAATCCCTTATATTTTCTTGTTTAGTATGGATTTGATGATACGAAAATAGTTCTTAAATGTCAATTACATATGGTAGTATTGAATGAGATGAAACTAGTTGTTCTTGTAAATAATTGGGTGAATAAAAGCAAGTGTTTGGCAGAACACGGGTTTTCACTTCATATAGAGATTGATGATAACCGTTACCTCTTTGATGTTGGCCAAAGTGATATTTTATTAAAAAATGCTCAAATACTCGATTTGGATTTATCTTCAATCGATTCTATTTTTATTAGCCATAGCCATTATGATCATACCGGTGGGCTCTTGGATGTTTTAAAACACCAACATAAGGACACAAATGTTTTTGTCGGACAGAATTTTTTTAAAGAGAAATACAAAAAAGTGAAATCTGAGTTTTTTTATATTGGACTTCCCTATAAAAAGGAAGATTATGAGAAAGAGGGAGCCATATTTCATCAGGTTGGGAGTAAGCTATCCATAAATGATAATATTGTGATTTACTCAAATTTTAAAAAGTTAACGACAGATAGTTTTGTTGTTAAAAATATGGATGGATTTGAACAGGATTTATTTCAAGACGAGTTGGCAGTTTGCATAAAAGAGAAAAACGAAATGGTTATTGTCAGCGGTTGTTCCCATTGCGGAATAGTTCAGATGGTTAAAACGATTATTGATGAGGAACAGAAGGATGCAGCGCCCTTTAAAACGATTACAGTAATGGGCGGATTTCATCTGGAAAAAGCTACAGATAATGAAATGCAAGAAGTTGCAAGACAGTTAAAAAATATTGGTATAAAATGTGTGGGTATTGCTCATTGTAGTGGGCAAAGTTTCCTTCCTTTTGTAAAAGAGCAGGGTTTGTCGTATTATATGTGTAATGTCGGTAATAAATTTACTTTTTTAAAATAAAAAAAGTATGGAGGAGGGTGTGATGAAAACTATCAACTTAGAAGGAATAAAAAAGATAAAAACAGGAAAAGTCCGAGAACTTTTTGATGTGGGGGATAACCTTTTATTAGTTGCAACGGATCGTATCTCTGCATTTGATTATGTGCTTCCTCAAACCATTCCAGATAAAGGGGCTGTATTAAACTCTATTTCTGCATTTTGGTTTAATCTGCTAAAAGATGTCATTCCAAATCATATGATCTCTATCAATGTGAATGACTATCCAGAAGAATTGAAACAATACAAAGATATTCTTGAAAAACGTTCTATGCTTGTAAAAAAGACAGACGTTGTGAAATTGGAGTGTATTGTTCGGGGATACATTTCAGGGTCTGGTTGGAAAGAATATCAGAAAAGCGGTACGGTATGTGGTATCAGTTTACCTAAGGGACTAAAACGGGAACAGAAACTACCTGAACCCATTTTTACGCCATCGACAAAAGCAGATGACGGAGAACATGATGAGAATATTAATGCTAGTACTGCAGAAAGTATTGTTGGTAAGGAAGTGTTTGATATTGTTCGAAGTAAAAGTCTTGAGTTGTATAAAAAAGCCAGTGAGTATGCCTTTAAAAAAGGTATTATAATTGCCGACACAAAATTTGAATTTGGGATGTTAGACGGAAAGATAATTTTGATTGATGAGGCATTAACACCTGATTCATCCCGATTTTGGCCAGCAGATGTATATGAAGTAGGGCAGGTCCAAAATAGTTTTGATAAACAGTTTGTAAGAAACTATTTGCTTGATCTTGAGTGGGATATGGAGCCACCGGTTCCAGATTTACCAGAAATGATTGTCAGTAGGACGAGTGATAAATATAAAGAAGCCTATTTTATGTTGACTGGAAAGTCTATATAAAAATATTTAAGCGTCGGGGTGTAGCGCAGTCCGGTTAGCGTACTTCGTTCGGGACGAAGGGGTCGGAGGTTCGAATCCTCTCACCCCGACCACGTGATGAGTTAGAAATTGAACGTTTTTGAGGGGTAAAAACGTTTACCCCTCAACGTTCGGCATCATTAGCAGATGCCTCACTGCTCCCCTAGTTACAGGAGAACATTATTCTTTCCAATTACATCTCAATGTTTTAAGTTTAGGGTGGGAATTTTATGTTTTCGAATCGATATATTTTATAGTAGTATGTTAGAATGCAAAAAACAATGAGATATCAAAAAAAAATATTCTATTTGTTATTCCTTTTCCTTTTAGGGCTAACTCATTTATCCTTTTCAGCGATTAAAATACACGAAACGGGATTAACATATGCCACGATTCAAGATGCGTTGGATTCAGCTAGCGAAGGTCAACATATTTACCTTTCTCCTGGAACTTACAATGGGGCTGGTAACCGAGGAATTATCTGGCCGAATACCAACGACTTAACTTTAATGGCAAATCCTGATGAAGGAGGCAATAGCCAGAATGTAGTGTTGGACGCAGAAAAAAATACTCGGCATATTACTATTAGGGACTCAGTCGCAATAGGTTTAATTGATATGAAATTGATAAATGGAACCGCTAATTATGGTGGAGTTATCAATGTTTCAACCATGAACGTGGAAATAGATATCTCAAAATGTTTTTTCTATCGGAATGAAGCCAGATATGGAGGAGTTATTGCGGCTTTAGGAGACACCTATATTAAAGTGGCTGGAAGTTTATTTTATGATAATAAGACAAAAGATGCTCATCCCACATCAGGGCCCTCATCCTATGGTTATTACATAGGCTATCCAGGGAAAGGTGGTGTTTTTTTCCAGGGGAACTATCAAATTAGTGAAAGTACTTTTAGGCAGAATACGTCACTTGGAGTGCAAACAGGTGGAAAAACTATGCAATACATAGGATTAATCACTATACCTGTTTACTCTGGAGGGTATGGTGGCGTCTTCTATAATAGCCATGCAACTATAAATCAGTCGTTTTTTTTGGGGAATGAAGCTTTTTTGGGTGGGATATTTTCTTCTTCAGAGGTTTCCTTGTTTAAATCAGAACTAAAAAACAACAAAGCTACTGAATCTCCTGCTTTTGGCCCATATAATTGGCACTATGGTGGTTCTGGGAGTATTGCATATAGTGGAACTATTAACTTTATTGATTGCATTGTTTCTGATAATCCAGCTTTTTTTACGGATGGAGAGTTTTCCGGAGGAGCATTTTATTCTTATAACAACTCACCAATATTAACGATATCCTCAATAGTAGCTATTGTGTCTGGAAACACGCTTGTTCTCAATCCCACAATTTCTGACCCGGATGGCGATATTCTCAATATTACCTACAGTGGTTGGATGACCAGCAATGTTCGTCAAACTTCGCCAGCTGATATAGGAACACATGATGTTTTGATCACGGTGGATGATGGACGAGGGGGCGTTGTAACGAGGAGTATTCATGTTGTTGTAATGTCTAATAACGATGTTATTCCCATAAATATTGGTTGGAATTTATTTCCAGTGAGAAAAGGTGGAAATAGGGTGAGGCAGATTATTTCCTCTATTAACGTACAAAATGCGAGTAGTAATAATATAAAGAGTGTTTATTACTTTGATAATGAATCAAAAATCTGGTTTTCATTTAATGGTGATACAAATACAGGAGATGATCCAGTTGTTTTAGGTGGCGAATCTATTTTTATAAATTGTAACTCTGCCAGTTTATATAACATTCGTGAAGATATATCTACAATGAATATGTATCGGTTTACTCCAGGTTGGAATACCTTTTCAGCATATCGTGGACTGACCTATAACGTGGAAGAATTATCATCTGAGATTAATGGTTCCGGTGGGCAACTAAATCGTGTCTATATGTTGGAGAATGGGGCTTGGAAATATTATAATGCGGAGAATAATACTGGAGATAAATTTGATCTTGATTGGAAAAAAGGTTATTTTATGAACTTTGGGAATCAATTCAACTGGATACCTAAAAAATAAAGAAGGTTATCATTTATGTATTTTTTAGAATTGCCTTCTTGATTAACCGAACGCGTACCATTTATACTACGTTTTATGATTCAGCAAATATCACCCCACGACTTTAGTAATCAGTATGTTCCGAATAGGCATATTGAAGACGGGGATTATGTCATTTATTACAAAGAGAATTCAATACTTCTAAAAGCTAATGGAGATGACTTTGCGCTATCGCAAAAAAAAGATCTTGGGGAGTTTTTAAATCAAACAGCGTCTGTATTTTTATTTGCTCTGAATAACATCCCCTGTTTTCTAATATTGGATCAATTAGTATTAGACGAATCTCAATTTATTTATAAAGATCTCAGTTTTTTTAGGACAGCTCGGCAGCGGGAAATTGCGTGGATCAGTATTCTTGGATTCCAACTAAAGAATTGGTATGCCCAAAATCAATTTTGTGGAAAATGTGGGACAAGAACACAGCAGAAATCCGATGAACGGGCATTGATATGCCCGAATTGCAATACGATTGTTTTCCCGAAAATATCACCGGCTATTATTGTGGCAATCATTAGTAATAATAAACTGTTACTTGCGCGTAATGCGAGTTTCCCTGCTAGTTGGTATTCTCTCATCGCTGGATATGCGGATGTTGGGGAATCTCTTGAAGAAACGGTCATTCGTGAAGTTAAGGAAGAGGTGGGGTTGGATGTGAAAAATATTCGGTATTATAGAAGCCAGCCTTGGCCTATTTCATCTTCGATGATGATCGGGTTTATTGCAGAAGCAGATGAGAATCAGCCGATAGTTATTGATAATAAAGAAATTACCCATGCTGAGTGGTTCGAGCGGGGGCATCTACCGGCACATCCACCAAAGATTAGTATCTCTGGCGAGATGATCGAAAAGTTTGAAAAAGGCGAGTTGTAAGGGTTAAGTTATTTAATTCTCTGTTTCTTGGATTTATGTTTTCTTTCTTTCCCGTGCTTGTTTAAAATGTTGATAAAATCCATATCCTGTAAAAAAAATTCCAATTGTTTTTAATAAATAGTTTCATAATTATCGCTCCTGTTATTTTTAAATTATTTTTTATTCAGTTTATTTGCAATTTGAGTCGTTTTTTCGTCTGCACATAATCCTAAACTAATGCTCCACAATCTATCTTGTGATTCCTGATTCAAAATGTTCATATCTTCTTTTATGTCAACAAACCTATTTTTCTTCCATGTGATAAATTTCCCGGATTTTTTAAGGCTGTCATCTTGATTTTCGGTAAATAAGGGAGCCATTATCTCTCCGCATTTTTCTATTGAGATAAATGTTCCAAAAAACTTCATAATAGTTGCCATTATTCTCATGTAAGCTGGGATAATATTAAGCTGATTACTCCAAACGGTCTGTTGAATTTGAAACCCCACAAAAGACAAGCTTGAGCTCTTCTTGCTTCTATACAACTTATGCAGTTTAAGAAGAAACATTCTTTTTGCGGCCATGGCCTGATGGATGCCAGCATCGAAACTCCACTTTTTTTTCATTTGCATATCATCCCAGAATATTTCCCCTCCTTCTGTGACATTAAAAATTACCCTTCCTCCACTTTCTGACTTTTCTAATAAGTTCAGTAAGTTTAAGGTCAACATAAATTGAGATAAGTAATTGACTTGAAAATGTGAGTCCATTCCGTCTTCAGTTTCTACTCGTTTGGCAGCATATCCCAAGCCAGCATTTATAAAGATACCATCCAAAAAGCTATGTTCGCTTTGGATTTTGTTTATTGCATTTCTAACAGCACTCAGTTTTGTAAGGTCGCATAAGATGATCGAAATTTTGTTGTTTAGAGTGGTATTGTTAAGCTCTTTAATGACAGCCTCGCCAAGATCTTTCGATCTACAAAGGATAATGACCTCATGGGCTTGATTGTTAATTGTCGCTAATACTTTCGCAACTCCTTTTCCCATTCCATTGGTGCCACCAGTTATTAATATTTTCATATTATTTTCTCCTTTTAAATAACGAGTTATTATTATTATATAAAGTTTCCCCCTATAAATAAATTGTTTTCGTATCTAAGTGAAGATTATATCTGTAAGAGTGCGGAAAATTCTTAGGAAAAGGGCGGATAGGCTAAGACTTTAAGTGTATTGTTAACTTAAAGCCATTACTTCAATTCATCTTCCGCTTTTTTATTATCAGTATGTATCCGAATAACCGCATCGATTTTTTGTTGATCTAGAAGAAGTTTAAACTTTTTTGTTTCTTCAAGAAAAAGAAATAACTCGGTTGGGGTGAATACTGAGTAGTTTTTGTATTTCATGCTCTTTGGCTTAAACATAAACACTTGCTTTTCTTTTTCAAAGGATTGGATGCGTGTGGTCATGATCGGAACGATATCGCCGGAAACACTAAACACTTCGTCGGCAGGAAACCATGTATCATTGTTTCTAAACCTAGCATCAATAAAATACTCTCCAATTTCCTTGTCGACTAATGCTTTTTTTTGAGTGGCTTGATTGCTCCAAGAGATATATTTATCGATATCTTTTATTAACTGCTCCCGGTTCTCTTTTGAAAACGTGTAACAGACAAAGCCTTTTTTTTCTTCAACATATATGTTGATGGCATTGTTAGTTGACTCAATAGTCATCCATGCTTTTATCGGAACATAGGGTTCGTTATTGAAATTTAGTATTTTCAACATATCGCTATCGAAACTGATAAAACTGAGTCCTTCTAAGGTGAAGTTAAGTGGTTTTAGTGCGTCGCTGTTAAAGCTGGGAAGGCGTGGATTGCTACTGTAGATTCTGAGATTTAGATCGGTATATTTTAATTCTGTGCAAGTAATAGTTGTGACGGTTAACACGGTTAGGAATAAACATAGTTTAAGTATTCGTATCATGAAAGCACTCCCCTCTGACTGCTATACTGGTTTTATAGTAAGTATATGCTTCCTATTTGTCAAACCTTTGGCAGTTTATGTGCGTGCTGTTTTTATGGTGCTTTCTTAATAATTGCCGATTAAAACCGGATGTCAAGCTACACTAGAGGTTTTAGCTTAACAACATCGTCTGCATGCTCTTTCAAATCTTCGGAACAATCTGGCTTCAGTATATTAATAAATACTTTTACACCTTCTCTTCGGGCAAATTTCATAGCCGGGATAAAGTCGGTATCACCAGTTACTAAGATAATGGTATCCACATTTCGTTTTGTCGATAAACTCGCAATATCAAGACCGATTTTCATATCGATACGTTTTTGTTTAAAATCGGCTTGAATATCGTGTGGCTTTATTTCTCGTTTGCTATGAATGAGATTTGCCAGCGCGTTGCTTGTTAGTTTCCATCCGTTTAAGTGGAGTAATCCTTTTCTAAATGCAATGCTCGGTTTAATTTTGAGTTCATTTAGAAACGCC
This sequence comes from Candidatus Margulisbacteria bacterium GWF2_35_9, assembly GCA_001783275.1. GTDB lineage: Bacteria > Margulisbacteria > Riflemargulisbacteria > GWF2-35-9 > GWF2-35-9 > GWF2-35-9. The sequence continues at coordinate 15,696 of MFRH01000049.1, read as the reverse complement.
ATATTTTCCTCGTATTGAGGTGTGCTATTGTATTCGATCACTTGCTTAGTGATTGGGTGTTCATCAGCTTTATCATAGGGTAAACAATCATAATAGAATATTCGAAATAATTCTTTATTTGCTGAGAAGCAATGTTTCATTAATTTATTGCAATGTTCAATCACATTATCTGCTTTTGGGTTCGCTTTATATTTTTGCCTAAAGCATACTTTATAATAACCTCCGTCAACGAGTATTGCTACTTTATCCATGTGTTTTTGTCCTTTCGATATATTGACTATCATTATTATTTATAGCCTTTATATAATATATATCTTAATTGATATATTCATTAAAGTAAATTGAAAAGGGAGGCCTTACAAAGTGTCCTGCTAGGGAAACACTTTGTAAGGTTGGTTAAGAAAAAGTTAACGCTAAACTTTAATAATATGTCGTCATTGTTTATTAGAAATCCTGTTCAAAAAAAATAAAGAATTTAATTATTTTGCATTTATATTGCCAAAACAATAGGGGATTTCGTGTAAAATAATTTGATTTGTTAATGAAGACGACCTGTCTTATAATATTAATTTATAAATATTTAGGGCAAAGATGAGTGTTTATGCAAACTGTATGTCGTTCAATTATTTAATGAAATTAGTTAATAATTGAAATAACTGCTTCGGTAGTACGATATATTATTATGAGTAAGTTAAATATGAAGGAATTAAATCGTATTGGTAATATTACTATTTGAGAGGTAGAATATGGCAATGAATTATAATTTAGCATATTTCACAGATACATATTATCCCCAACTAAATGGATTGGTTACATCCATAGATTCTTTTAAAGAACATTTAGAGCGACGAGGAAATAAAGTATGTATATGTGCTCCAAAGGATAATGATTTAGACCGAGAGGATAAAGATGTATTCAGATTCCGGTCAGTCCCATATCCCTTTTATAAAGAGTTTAAAGTCAGTTGGCCGTATACGAGAAAACTAAAACAGTTTTTTGAATTTAATACGGATATCTATCATTTACAGACACCTTTTTCTTTAGGCTTGCTTGGTATGTTCTTGGCAAAAAAACAAAAAGCCCCTGTAATAATGACGTATCATTCACTATGGACAGAATATGTCCATTATTTCCCTCTGCCGAAGAAAACGATGCAAGCCTTTGCAATAAGGCTAAGTCAACAATTTTGTAATCAATTGGATCTTGTAATCGTTCCAAGTGATGCAATGAAAAAGGAAGTTGAGTCTTATGGTCTTGATACGAAGATTGTCACGATCCCAACGGGCTTTTCATTTGAACATGTGAATCAAGATATCGATATGGATATCAGAACAATATACAATATTCCTAAAGATCATAAAATACTTGTATTCGTTGGTAGAATTGGAAATGAAAAGAATATACATCTTTTGATTGATTCATTTAAGGAAGTATTTAATGCCGACCGGAAAGTCCATTTACTTGTCATTGGACAGGGCCCGGAGCTAGAAAGCTGTATTAATCAGGCAAAAAGTTATAATCTTGAAAATCATATAACGTTTACAGGGCGTAAATGTTATGACGAAGTAATTGCAATGTTAAAAAAATCCGATATATTTGTTTTCCCAAGCGTATCGGAGACACAAGGCATGGTATCGTTAGAGGCATTAGCCTGTGGCCTTCCAGTAGTTGCTGTAAACAGAATGGGGACAATCGATTATTTGTCAGATGGAAAGGGTGGCCTTTTGACAGAGCCAACCGTTTCAGATTTTTCAAAGGGTATCATTACTACATTGCATTCTAAAGATGTTTCACAAATGAAACGTGAGGCACTTGAGAAAGCAAGTTTATATACTATGGAAAAAATGACGGATCGATTATTAGAAACTTATGACAATGTCTATTCGGAACATAAACACAAAAAGAATAAAACGTTAAAACCCCAATATGTTAAATTATAGATTTGCGCTGAATGTAGCGTTTACATTCATTATAGGTTCAATTTCAGTATATTTATTATTTCACCATGAATACGTGTTAAACGCTATTTTAGCTGTTTCGTATTTATTGCATTGGAGAAAAGGGATATTTGTTTACTTCGATCACGAGCATGAAAAAAAATTAAAATTTCTGTATTTGCTATATTTTGTAATAATGCTTTGTGTCATTATCGGGTCTGTGTATTTTACAAATATGCTTGTTTTTTTTACTAGCTTTTCTGTTGCTTTTTTATGTGCATTACCCGCTCTGTTTATCATAAAAAGCAAGATGGGGTCAGAATATAAAAAGCGAAAAATAGCATTGGATATTGTCGCATTCACAGGGTTTTTAATCAGTGCAATTGGTTGTGCTTTAGGGCTTTTAGATGCATCTTTAATTATTCTACTAAATATTATCGGCCATGCGTTTGGCATCCTCTATATTATAAAGGTAAAATTATATAGCTAGCTTAGGACGAATACGCTTTTTCGATATTTTTAATATAATTGGTTTCTTTAATTACAACAGTTCGAGCAAGTTTGTCATGAAGTGTTTGGTAATTCGGATTGAATAGTGCTAATACATATCCAAATCCTAACGTGAGCATTCCACTTGCAAATTTACCGGGAAATTCTCTAATTAACATGGGGATGATGCTCGCTTGTTTTCCTGTGGTAGTGTCCATGACGCGTAAATGAAGAATATACTTTCCGGGATTAAGTCCTTGTCTGAAAAATAAATACAGAATGCTATAGAAAACAAACACAATCAGTCCTTTTATTATTGGAGATTTCTCGAAGAATATAAGAGATTCAAGAAATGAAAAAGCAAACATTGATGTTATAATTTCTGCAAGCAACCGATCCAGAATACTCGCCTTAACGCCTAGTCCCGGATTTGCGATATAGGAATTACATTTACTACAAAAAGTATCTGTTTCCATATTATCGTTATTACATGTAGAGCATTTCATAAGAATTAATGTACCATCAATACATAAATTATAAAAGATTAAGGTGATAATGCATCTGTTGATGTTATAATAGATATTAATGTTGAGATTAATTTTTAAAGTTATAAAAGTTATTCAATCGAATGATTCCCCAAAAAGACTGGCATGGGGATTCGCATATGGCGGATTACTCGGCTTGGTGCCTGGTTTTACAATTTATCATATCGTTTTGTTTATCGGTGTATATTTATTTAGTGTGAATATTGGGATGACGCTGTTGTCCTATGCTTTTTTTAAGGTAGTGACGGTTTTTATTTCAAGATATACTCATATCATCGGATATAAACTATTAGTTGATTATGTCGGATTGAAAGCCTTTTGGACGTCTCTTTATAATGTTCCGATCATCCCTTGGACAAAGTTTAACAATACCGTAGTTTTGGGCGGTATCATTCTCTCGTTTTGTTTGTTTATACCCAATTATTTTATAATGATGCAATTAATTAAGCTTTATCGAAAAAATATGCGGGATAAGTTAAAAGAAAAAATTGATAAATTTAAAGTTGTTAAGATTCTCAAGGGTTCTAAATTAGTAAAACTTTATGGGTCATATGCTAAGGTTAGGGACACAATTAAATTTAGGAAATAATATGAAAATATTTAATAAAAAAATCTTGGTACTATTTATTATTGTTGCGATTATCGCTGTTATATTTCGTCTATTTCTCTTGGATTGGATAATAGAAACTGGTTTTGAAATTGCTTCAGGAAAGATTCTTAAAACAAAAGTGTCGATAGATGGTCTTCATCTTGGGTTAACAGACGGACGCTTAACATTTAATCGATTAATGGTTTTAGACAAAAAAAACAAAAGCCGAAGTCTCGTATCTCTCGGTGAGACTGAAACCAAAATAAATCTTAAGGCCTTGCTCAGATCCCAATTAGATATTGAACTGATCAAAATAAGTGGAGTGGAGGTTGGCGGAGAGTTTATTTATAAAGATAATCAAGAAGCGAATGAAGAGGCCATGAAGAAGAATAAAAAGCCGAGTCAATTAGCCTCTTATTATGAAATGGATAAAATATCAGATCGATTAAATATAGCTGAAATTACAAATTTAGACTCGTTAGCAACATTTAAGCGTATTTCGGAAGCCTCTACGAATATTGACAGGGTATCGGCAGAATTATTGCGTGGAATGGGAAATTCTGATTTAGATGATCGTGTGAATCAATTATCAAAAGATTGGAGTTTGTTACAAAAGAATCAACCTAAATCAGTTACAGATTACGCTGACTATCTAAAGCAATTAGATGAGGTAAAAAAACAACTTGATTTGGTAAATGATAAAATAAATGAACGAAAGAATCTTGTTCAAAATTCATATGATAAAGGAACGCAGGAGATAATCGCTATAAAAAAACAGAGTGATACCGATATAAAAACGATTAACAATAAGATCGATTTAATTTCGAGCAAGCAAAACAATTTTGTCAGTGAAATTATCGGTGATCGCTATATGGCTTACATTGATAAAGCAAAATTTGTTTTTGATATCATTAAGAAATTGAAAAACAAAAAATCAGATAAACCATCTTGGAAGGAAAAAATATTTTTTAAAGGGACGGATATTCCCTTTCAAATACGAGATCAGAAACCAAAGGTACTTATCGAAAAAATCTTGCTCAGCGGGTGGTGGGGTAAGAAAGACAGTTCAAATGAATTTTTAGCTGTAATAAGTGAGTTAACGTCGGATCAACGCGTTAGAAATAAAACGACGAAACTAAGAATTAAGTCCAAGGAGTATTCAAGTATTAAGCGAACTGATATTTTTGCAGAAATGGATAATCGAAAAGATACGGATATTATTTCTGTCAATATTAATAGTTTGGGTAATCCGTTGAATCGGTCTTATTGGGATTTAGCGCAAATACCATTTGAGATTATTAGCGGAAATTTTGGCGTTTCTGGGAATATCAAAATGGTCGGAAATGACTTCACGACGGTGCTTCAAGTGAATACCGATAAAACTAAATTTAAGAAGGACGAAAATTATAATAACGGCAATTTTTTACATCTTATGTTGGCAAGCGTTTTTGAGCATAATGATAAATTTCAACTGACAGTCAGTATGAGAGGGGATGTATTTGCGATTGATTCAAATATTGACGAGTTGCTTGGAAAAGAATATTCAGCATTTATTGAGAATAAAAAAAAGGAAATAAAAGAGCAATTTCAGAAAGAGTTTGATAAACAAGTTCGCTTACAAACAGCCAGTCTAACAGATCAGATGAATTCTGCTAAAAAGAATCTTGAACAGCAATTCTCTGAAGAGAATAAGAAGGCTGAAGCGGAACTAAATAAAATATCGAAAGAGTTACAAAAGGTTGAGCAAGCCATTAAAGCGGAAGAAAATAAAATCAATAAACAGATTCAATCGGAAAATAATAAAATTCAAGATTCGATAAATCAGGGATTAAAAAGTCTATTTAAATAAAAATAGGGTCTTATGACTTTATTTTGGTTTAACAAATAGATAAATACCATCTATAATGTATGTTATATTGTTAACAACGAGAGGAGAAAGCTATGACTCTAAAGCTTTTTGATACAACACTTAGAGATGGAGAACAATCTGAAGGCATTTCCTTCACTGTTTCGGATAAAATAAAAATTGTTCATCTTCTAGATGATTTAGGTATTAGTTATCTGGAAGGTGGTTGGCCGGGATCAAATCCCAAAGCAGTTGAATTTTTTAAAGCTGTGGAAAAAGAAACGTTAAAACAAACAAAAATGGTTGCTTTTGGTAGCACGCGTCGGCATATGAATACAGCTGAATCGGATCAGAATTTAAAGGCGTTAGTGGAGTCAAAGGTTTCAGTCGCTTGTATTTTTGGAAAAGCCTGGGATTTCCATGTGACGCATGCATTAAAGATTTCATTAGAAGATAACTTGAATTTGATCGAGGATTCCCTTCGTTTTCTCAAAAAGAATATGTCAGAAGTATTTTTTGATGCTGAACACTTTTTTGATGGCTATAAACGTAATCCGAAATATGCGCTTGAGGCTCTTAAAGCAGCGGAACGCGCTGGTACGGATGTTATCGTTTTAGCCGACACTAATGGTGGAACATTGCCTTTTGAAGTCGAAAATATTATTCATGAGGTTCAAAAGGTCATTAAGACCCCATTAGGCATTCATGCACATAACGATTCCGAGTGTGCAGTTGCTAATTCTCTCGTTGCAGTAAAATGCGGGATTACACAGGTTCAAGGAACGATGAATGGTTATGGCGAAAGAGCGGGAAATGCCAATTTGTGTTCAATTATTCCTGCATTAAAACTTAAAATGGGCATTGATTGCCTCTCCGATTTAAACTTAAGTAAATTAACCGATGTCTCTCATCATATCAGCGAGATTGCTAATTTACCCCACAATCATCACTTTGCCTATGTTGGAAAAAGTGCCTTCGCACATAAAGGCGGGATTCATGTAAGTGCCATTTCTAAGCATCCCGAAACCTATGAACATATTCAGCCAGAGAGAGTGGGTAATGTTCAAAGAGTATTAGTTTCTGAACTGTCTGGCATAAGTAATCTTTTGTATAAGGCTCAGGAATTAGGCATCGAACTGGATAAAAATGATCCAATTTTCAAAAAACTCTTAGTAGATATTAAAGAAATGGAGCAAGCCGGTTATCAGTTTGAAGAGGGTGAGGCTTCGTCTGAATTGATGCTAAGACGAGCAACAAAACAGTATCAACCATTTTTTAACTTGTTGGCGTTTAGAGTGATTAATGACAATCAGGGAAAAGATAAGTTTGTGATTGAAGCAACTGTAAAGCTTGAAGTTGATGGAACGGTAGTTCATACAGCTGGGGAGGGGAACGGACCAGTCAGTGCGCTGGATCATGCGTTCAGGAAAGCATTGCTTAGCAAATATCCAGAAATTGCTTCAATCCATCTAACGGACTATAAAGTGCGTGTATTAAACAGTTCAGGTGGTGCTAATGCAAAAGTGCGAGTTATAATTGAAACGACTGACGATAAAGATACTTGGGGTACGGTTGGTGTAAGTGAGAACATCATCGAAGCCAGTTGGAATGCGTTGGTTGATAGTATGGAATATAAATTGTTAAAGGGAAGCAAATAATGATTAAGCCAAAAAGCATGCTCGTGGATAAGCGTGGGGATGTACAGATTGGCGGTTGTAAGATTATGCCGTTAATAGAGACATATGGAACCCCATTATATATTATGGATGTTGAAACAATTCGTAGTACGGTTCAGGCATATAAAAAATTATTGTCAATTTATCCAAACTCTAAAGTTGCCTATGCCAGCAAGGCACTTTCTATAACGGCATTGTATCAGTTATTAGGTGAGGAAGGATTATTTTTTGATGTCGTTTCCGACGGGGAATTATATACACTTTTGAATGCAGGGATACCCGCACATCGGGCCTATTTCCATGGGAACAATAAATCCAATGACGAAATTAGATATGCCTTAGAGCAAGAAGTTGGATGTCTGGTTGTCGACAATAAAGATGAACTTAAACGGATTGAAACAATTTATAAAAAAAATAAATTTACGCATAAAGTGGCTATCCTTTTTCGAATTGTTCCAGAAATTGAAGCCCATACTCACGATTTTGTTAAGACGGGACAACGTGATTCAAAATTTGGAGTCTTACAGGAAAATTTATTTGACGTTATTAAATATGCACTGAGTATGAGTTTTATTCATTTCCGCGGGATTCATGCTCATATTGGCTCGCAGATTTTTGATGTGGAACCCTATCGATTTCTGCTCGAAAAATTTGTTTCGATTGCAGAGAAAGCACAAAATGAGATGGGTGTTAGTATGGAAGAAATTAGTCTAGGTGGAGGGATTGGTATTCAGTACACAGAAGACGATGATCCTCCGAGTATTGATAACTTTATGCTTACAATTGCATCGGCAATTAAGGATACTATTGATAAATCGAATTTAAAAATAAAACCCACGATTGTGATTGAGCCAGGGCGTTCTATTGTGGCAACTGCGGGAGTGACAGTTTACAATATCGGGGCTGTTAAAACGATACCAGATAAACGTACCTATGTTTCAGTGGACGGTGGTATGGCAGATAACCCCAGACCTATTACGTATAATGCTGTATATTCAGCTGATATTATGAATAAAATGAATGATCCTAAAACAAATAAAGTGACCGTTGCTGGAAAATTTTGCGAGTCAGGTGATATATTACTTAAAGATATATTGCTTCAAAAACCTGAAGCAGGTGACATCTTAATGGTTTATGTGACGGGTGCATATAATTATTCAATGTCCAGTAACTACAATCGCTATCGAAAGCCGGCGATGATTTTTGTCGAAAAGGGGCAGCATAAACTAGTCTTAAAGAGAGAAACATTAGCCGATATCATTCGAAATGATGTGAAACTATGACGCTACCAAGTTTTATAACAATGATTAGATGGCAGGATATAGTAGATATCACCATTATATCTATCGTTCTCTATAATATTCTAATTTGGACAAAACATAGAAGAGCCAAACAGCTATTCCAAGGTATTTTGGTTTTGTTATTTCTTTATGCCATTAGCCATTTTTTTAAGTTTTATACCATCGCTTGGTTAATGCAAAAATTATCAATCCTGATGTTGTTTGTATTTATTATTGTTTTTCAGCCTGAGTTAAGGCAACTTTTAGAAAAATTAGGACAAAGTACGGAACTAAAATATTATTTAATTCAAAATAAGATGTCAGATGAATTAATATCAATACAATTTATTCAGAATCTGGTTCGTGTTATTGATTATTTTTCAGAAAATAAAATTGGCTCACTCATTGTGATTGAGCAATTAAATAATCTCGAGAATATTAAAGAAACCGGTGTTTTACTTAATGCTGATTTTTCAAATGAACTTTTAGTTAATATATTTTATGGAAAGAGTCCCTTACATGATGGGGCTATTATTATTAAAGGTTCTAAGATAATAGCCGGTGGGTGTTTGTTACCATTAACGCAGACAAAACTTCGTGATCGGTCTTTAGGGACACGGCATAAAGCTGCTTTAGGTTTAGCTGAATTGACAGATGCAATTGCTCTAGTTACATCTGAAGAGACCGGAATTATTTCAATAGCAAAAAGCGGTAAACTGTATCGCCGGTTGTCTCGAAAAAAACTTCAGGAACAATTACTTAGTTATCTTCAACTTGAGCCAACAGAAGGTGCGAACAGTGAAATTGATAACATATTCAGTATATTTAAAAAACAATTGAATATTTTTAGAAAGAAAAAATGATCACAATACGAACGTTACAGGAAAAGAAAATCAAGAAGGAAAAGATCGTATCCTTAACGGCTTATGATTATACTACTGCAAAAGCATTGGACGAATCTGGCATTGATATGATTCTAGTGGGGGATTCACTCGGAATGGTTGTGTATGGATATGATTCGACTGTAAAAGTAACGATGGACGATATGAAGCGGCATACGGTTGCTGTTGTTAATGGTGTAAGCAATGCGCTTGTCATTTCAGATATGCCATTTACTTCCTATCATATATCGATTGAGGACTCCATAATTAATGCTAGAGATCTTGTTCGAAGCGGTGCACGAGGTGTTAAGGTAGAAGGTGCAACTCCGTTTATTATTGATGTTATAAAAAGAATGAATGAAGCTGGAATACTTGTTGTTGGCCACTTAGGATTTACTCCTCAGCAAGTGAATCGTCTCGGAGGGAATATTATACAGGGACGTGATAAGAAAATTGCTGATAAAATCAAGGCGGATTCAATATTGCTTCAATCTGCGGGAGTTGAGTTGCTGGTGCTGGAAATGGTTCCAGAAATATTGGCAAAAGAAATTACAGATAGTTTAAGTATCCCGACTATTGGTATTGGTGCGGGGCGATATTGTGATGGACAGATATTGGTGTCACATGATTTACTCGGTCTATATACAAATTTTAAACCCAAATTTGTAAAACGTTACAGTAACATGTATGCAAATATTAAAAAATCCGTTAAAAAGTATTCAAAAGAAGTTAAATCGCTTATTTTTCCTAGTGAAGAGAATATCTATTAATTAATATCTTTGATTAAGACTTTATGCATGACTCCAAGATCTTGGAGTACTTTTCCTGTCCCGTATGCAACAGCGGATAGGGGATCATCCACAATTGTTGTTTTTAATCCTGTTTCATCTGAAATATATTTATCAAGTCCGGTAAGCAATGCCCCGCCACCAGCAAGAAAAATACCTTGATGAAGTATATCTGAGGACAGTTCCGGTGGAGTTTGCTCAAGAGCAAATTTAACGGTCTGGACGATGGTATTGATCGGTTCTAATATTGCGTGTCTTATTTCTGCTGCGGATAAGGTGAAGTTTTTTGGTAGACCACTAATTAGATCGCGTCCCTTTATTTCCATTTCTTCTTCTTTAATGCTTGGATAAGCTGATCCAATTTTTATTTTTATTGATTCGGCTGTTCGTTCTCCAATTAATAGATTGTAGTGAGAACGACAATGACTAACGATTGC
>MFRH01000049.1:0-5153 GCA_001783275.1 Candidatus Margulisbacteria bacterium GWF2_35_9 | reverse complement strand
CCTCCTCCGATGTCTACAATTAAATGCCCTTTCGGTTCATTAATAGGGAGACCTGCTCCAATCGCAGCTGCCATGGGTTCTTCAATTAGAAAAGCCTCTTTTGCTCCTGCTTGAAGTGCAGATTCTATAACCGCTCGTCGTTCAACATTTGTAATTCCGGAAGGTACACCAAGAATCACTCTGGGTTTAAAAAAAGATTTCTGATTTGATGATGCTTTTTTTATGAAAGTACGTATCATAAACTCGGATATATCAAAGTCAACAATGACCCCATCGCGTAATGGTCTTATTGCAATAATATTTCCTGGAGTTCGGCCGACCATCAGTTTTGCTTCGTGCCCGATGGCCATAACTTGTCTTGTTTTTTTATCAATTGCGACAACAGAAGGTTCTCTTAGAACAATTCCCTGATCTTTTACATATACAACTGTATTAGCGGTGCCTAAATCGATACCAATATCACTGCGAAATTTACTTAAGAATTTTTGTATCATTCTTTGAATGGCTGATAAAAACAGTCGATTCCTTTGCTCTTTAATATTTGGATTTGTTTCTTAGTCTCATCTAGTCCTTTGTATATTCCAGCTATAACACGAAATAGTGTGTCACCGTTTGATGCTTGAATATTTTTTATCGTTGGGCTATATGATGACTTTTGCAAAGAATCCGATAGAGATCTGGCATTTTGAATTTTTGAAAAAGTTCCAACAACTATCATATAATAGGACTCCTCGATTTGTTGAACTTGACTTGGGTTGCTGACATTACTGATTGTCTCTTCCATTGGTTTTATTTCTTCTGCTTTTTGGGTATTCTGAGGCAACAGTTGGGGCTTGATTTGCATGTAATTCTGGGTTGGAATCGATCGATTTTTTGTCTCATCATTGGTGCTTTTCATAGAAACCTGTGATTCAATTGTTGGTTGAGCCATAGCCTTTTTGTTTTCAGTTATTTGGTTTTGTAACGGTTGATTTTTCTGGTATGACGAGGTGTCTTCTGCTAAAAACATCATTTTACCAATTGTGAAACTAGCAAAAAAGACGATTATTCCAATAATAACGATTACGATCGCAAAAACTAATTTTTTAAAAAGCAGGAAAAAAAAGTTATCTTTTTCTTTCAATATATTGCCAAGACCAACTTCGTTGTCTAAATCATCGAAACTGAAATCATCTGACTCTGTATGTGAATCCTTATCAATATGATCCAAAAGAAACCTCCTTTTATTTTTTTGGCGGAGAGTGAGGGATTCGAACCCCCGGTACCGTGAAGTACAATAGTTTTCAAGACTACCGCCTTAAACCGCTCGGCCAACTCTCCTAATCGTAACATTAAAACGTAACAAACAACAGTTTATAACGCACTAACTGACTCGATCCAAAAATTACCTTTGTATATTTTACAATTATATCATTAATTTTGAAAGTGGGGGGGGATAATTTCACCCAATTTCGAAGTATAATTAGTTAAATATGAAAAACTCTGAATCATCGTTTTTTCCGCTATAATGCTTTTCCCTTTTATTACAACATTTGGTTCAATAATGGTGTCTGAACCAATTTTAACATCCATTCCGATAAAAGTTGTTTCCGGAGATAGAATTGTAACTCCGTTATCCTGATGTTTGCTAATTGTATTGCTATATATAATGTGTGCGCATTCAGTCAGGTCTTTTCTATTATTGATTCCTCTCAGAAGATCGGAATTTTTAAAAAGAAAAGGGGTAATTATTTTGTTTTCTGCGCAGGCAATTTTTATGATATCGGTCAGATAGTATTCATTCTGTTTATTGTTTGGGGTTATTTTTTTAAGTAGTTCAAAAAGCAGCTGAGTATTAACAAAATAGATCCCAGAGTTAATTTCTGTCAGTTCTTTTTCTTTGGCAGATGCATCTTTTTCTTCTACTATTTTGGATATAGCATTAAAACTTCCATTTCTCACGATTCGTCCGTAACTAGTTGGGTCAGCAATATCTGTTGTTAATACAGATATATCCGACTTATTCCTAATGTGTGATGAATAAAAATCTTCGATCAAGCTACTGCTTACCAATGGGACATCTCCAGCGATTATAAGAGTGGTTTGATCCCATTTATTTATTAACGGTTGAACCTGCATGACTGCATGTCCAGTGCCAAGTTGTTCAGTCTGCATTGCAAACATTGTATCTGGATATTTTGTAGAGACAACTTCTTTCACTTCATCTGCCTGATAACCAACCACGAGATAGGTATCTTTAAGTGAAATAATTGATGAAATATTATCAAGTAAATGAAGAATAATCGGTTTGTCTATTAATGGAATAATTACTTTACTGGAAGTTGTTTTTAGGCGAGTTCCCTTTCCGGCAGCAAGAATAATGGTATTAAATTTCATGTGTTTAAAACCCCTTCGTATAGATACACTAATTAATCAGCTACAATGATACTCGATTGATTTATATTCTGCAAGATTCGATGTTTAGAATGTTAAATAATGGGTATACTATTTTTACTTGAATAAATTGTGCTTAAGCAATAATTAGGGGGAGAAATGTCTAATAAATCGTTAATCCTTGTTGTTGAGGATGAAAAGGATATGGCTGAACATATCAAAAATACCTTGGTAAAAACAGATCGATATGAGGTATTAAATGCATATGATGGGGAAGAAGGATTAGCCGTGTTTAATGAGAATTCTCGCTTTTTTGGATTTGCAAAGAATCGTATCAAGTGTATCGTTTTAGATTTGAAAATGCCAAAAATGAATGGCTTGCAATTTCTTAAGGAGATTCGAAATAATGAATATTGTTTCACACGGCTTCCAGTTATTATTCTTTCAGCATATGAGGATCAGGATAAGTGGTTGGAGGTAACAAGTGTTGTTAGTGGAATGGTCTGTCATTATTTGAAAAAACCGTTTAAGAAGATTGAATTATTATCAATTATAGATCGTGCAGTTAATTACGAGATGGAGTATATGATTGATGAGACAAAAAAGCGATTAACTGAAAAAATGGATGAATTGCGTGGCGTTGAAATAGTCGAGATATAGCGTTAGGTTTTAAGGACCGGTAGCGTTATAGTAAACGTTGTACCAGTTGTTTCTATACTAGAAACTGAAATATTTCCCATATGTTCTCGAATAATCCTAAAAACGATTGATAGGCCTAATCCTCTTCCTTTTGTCACATGTCGGCTAACAAACGGTTCCCATATTTGCTCAATTTTGTCTGATGATATGCCAATTCCCGTATCGGATACTTCAATAACAACTAACGATTCTGATTCATTAATCCTATCAAAGGATTTAATAGAAAGGATTCCGCCATTTTCCATTGCTTCTTTTGCGTTTTTTATTAAATTTAAAAAAACGGTTTGCATGTCATCGATATCGCAAAGTACATTTAAGTGAGATTCTAGCGACAATTGAAGATCAATACCATCAGGAGGCAATAGATGTATTGATTCTTTAATGATTTCATTAATGTTTACTGGAAATTCGTTGCGTTTTTTAGGTTGACTTAATCTCAGTGTGGTATCAACAATATCCCGTATCCGGTCAGCATGAAACATCATCGTGTTACCCTTATCCTGAATCGCTTTATCACTCTCATAATCTTCAAGCAGGTCCTCTATTTTTCCCATTATTACACCAAGAGGGGTTCTGATCTCATGGTTGTATTCTTGTAAAAGATTGGCCATGGATGCAATTTTTTCAGAACGGGCCAGCTGTTTTTCTGTTTCATAAAGTTTTTTTTGGTTTAATTCGAAATCTTTTTTGATTTTACCGTAGGGTCGAATTCGATCAAGAACAAGCAATGCTTGTTTCTGAATTGTGTTGAATAATCTGAGGTCTTTAATAGAATAACTGGAACCGGAAATCTTTTGTCCGCAAATAATAAATCCATCTAAAGTCCCTGCGCAAAAGAGAGGTATAATTGTACTTGAAGGATGAATGCTTATTCCTGAGATTGTTTTCCAGATACTGTGTTCAATCTTGTTTATCTCTAAGATGTGTTTATTTTCGCGAAGGTAATCAGGGAGCGGATGGTACGTATTAATACTGTTTTGTATAGATGAGTCTATTAGTATAAAGACGTCAGGTTGATCGACGGATAACAGATAGCAATCGATGTTTTTTATCTGAAGCATATTCTGTAAGTATTTCTTAATAATAATGTATGCATCGGTTTTATCTAATATGGGGGAGAGTGCTACTGCCATATTGTCGATGACGTCTTCTGCATCGTAGGCATCGTTGATCCAGTTTTTTTCAAATGGGATTCTTAAAATTAATCGAAAGGGATTGTAGAATAAAGACCAAAAAATTGCTAAACAAACAATAGCGGTTAATTGTATTGTTGGATTTGAAGAAAACTGATTGAATGCAAATATAAAAGAAATAGTAATTAGTAGAATAATAAACATATCCACAATAATATGTATCGGAAATAGGGTATTCCTTAAGTTATGATGCATAATATCCTTTAATATCTTAAATAATGAACTAAAATAAATATAATTATAACCTTAATTGGCTCTTTTGTTTATTGTTGACGCATTAATAAGTACTTGAGCCGCTATTTTTTTTGACAAAACCCTAATATTTCGATAAACTTACTCTAAAAAAATATACTGGAACACTATGAAACGTATTATCACAATTCTTGGTTTAATATCAATTAGCTTTTCGGCTAGTACCATGCAGTTAAGCCGGGTTAATATTTATGACATTTTAGATGATGCAGAGAGAAATAATATCAGCATCCAAATTTATAAACATAAGTTTAATATTGCCAACGCACAGACAAAACAAGCATGGTCAACAGTGTTCCCTAAATTTTCTTTTGATGCAGGCGCAAACAGAATGCAGTCTGCAGTTGTACCTTTGGCAAATTATTATTCAGCGAGTATTGGTTTATCACAAATTCTATTTAATGGTAGCGTATTTCCGGCAATAACTGCCAGTGATTATGGATTGCAAGCAGCAAAGGCAGATTTAGCCGCTACAAAGGAAACCGTTTACTATAATGTCGTAAATTTATATTTCTCTATTATTCAATTCGAAGAACAACTTGATGTAATTAAAGATTCTAAAGACCAACTGCAACGAATCCTCAATCAAACCTATGAGCTTAATAAAAACGGCTTGGCAACAGAAATAGATGTTTT
>MFRH01000048.1:20998-23823 GCA_001783275.1 Candidatus Margulisbacteria bacterium GWF2_35_9 | reverse complement strand
GCAATAACGTATGCTAGCTATATTGCTAGATTTATAGCAAATATAATCGATTATGCTATATATATGGCAATATTAATCAGCTATGGATATATTATCGGCATCTTAAATTACTATAGTAAAATTTCCGTATCAATAGCATTATTAATTGGGTTAATCATATTGCAAGGTTTATACACAGCTGGATATCAGGTATTTTTTCATAAACAATGGGGCCAAACAATTGGGAAAATGCTTACACGAATAAAAGTAATTCAACTAAACGGGAAGAACCTTACGTGGGAATCTGCTTTTCTAAGATCTTCAATAAGTATTCTTCTTCTTCTCTTGTTATATATAGGGATTATGATGGGATTTTTACTTCTAAGTCAAAATGAGATTTTTTCCTATTCCTATCAAGATTTGTATAAAGTAATTTTTCGGAAAGCTCCGATAATATTTAGTATTATTCCAAAACTAATGAGCATATGGAGCATTAGTGAAGTCGTTGTTATGTTTTTTAACCCAAAAAGAAGAGCACCTCAAGACTTTATTGCTGGTACAGTAGTTGTAAAAAAGAATCTTAATGCTAAATATCGATTTAAGAGAGGATTGAGAAAGTGAAAACAGATTATGTTCACGGTTACAACGCAATTGAAAACAGACGACTTCAGGATCAGGCTATCACCTTAGTTGAATTACTCCATTCCGACACTATATATCCAAAAGGAAGTGTTATTCTTGAAGCAGGATGCGGAGTTGGAGCACAAACGGTTCAGCTTGCCAAAAATAATCCCGATGCGCATATTGTATCGATCGATATATCAGAAGTATCGTTAACAGAAGCGAGAATGGTCATTAAAGAAAAAGGAATTACCAATGTAGAGTTTAAACAAGGAGATATTTTTAACCTTAAATTTAGTGAAAAATCCTTTGATCATGTATTTATTTGCTTCGTACTAGAACACCTACCGGACCCGATTCAAGCACTGCAATGTTTAAGGAAACTCATAAAACCCGGAGGGACTATCACTGTTATCGAAGGGGATCATGGTTCTGTTTATTTTTATCCAAGAAATGACCATTCAATTAAAGCGATAAATTGCCAGATCGAACTACAAAAAAAAGCAGGAGGAAATTCATTGATTGGGCGAGAACTATTCCCCTTACTCACTCAATCTGGATTTAAGAAATGTCGGGTATCACCCCGAATGGTGTATGTAGATGCAAGTAAACCTGAATTAGTAGAAGGTTTTACTAAAAACACGTTTACTGCAATGATCGAAGGAATTAGAGAAAAAGCACTAACTAATAACATGATTAAAGAAGACATCTTTGATAAAGGCATTAAAGGATTATATCGAACAACAAAAAAGGATGGAGTATTTTGTTACACTTTTTTTAAATGTTTTGCAGAAATTTAATAATGAGTAGATAAAAGAGCATATGGCTGAAAATATTAGCAACAACAAATGGTATGTGTATATGATTCGTTGTAAAGATAATAGTTTGTATACAGGAATCACCATCGATGTTGCTAGGCGTTTTGACGAACATCAGAATGACAAAATCAAAGGAGCTAAATATTTGAGGGGCAGGGCACCTTTAGAATTGGTTTATATAAAGAAAATCGGAACCAAGAGCGAGGCATCTAAAATGGAGTATTATATAAAAAAACTATCCAAAACCAACAAAGAAAGGTTATTATTTGATAGTACGATAATTACTGGAGATTCAATTGCTAAAATTAAAACGAAATAAATAATGAAACTTATCGGCAACATCATTTGGATTATCCTTGGCGGATTTGTGGTCTTTTTAGAATATATGTTCGCCGGGATTATTCTATGCTTAACAGTCATCGGGATACCCTTTGGAATACAATGTTTTAAAATTGCGTTTATGATTTTGGCCCCATTTGGAAAGGAAATTGTCGATCAGGGAGGTACAGTTTCTCTTCTAATGAATGTTCTTTGGATTATTTTTTTTGGTATTGGTATCGCTCTGTCTCACTTAATGATGGGTTTTCTTTTATTTATTACAATTATCGGTATTCCCTTTGCAATTCAGCATTTTAAGTTTGCGATACTTGGATTATTGCCATTTGGAAAGATTATAAGATAAAGGAGCAGAGAAATGGATGTATTTTATGTGGCGTATATTAAAGAAAAAGAACTTAAAATGGCAGCGTTTACAAATAAAGATGAATTAAATAGCTTTGTAAAAGGGCTTAAAGAATCGAGTACTGAGCATGATGTGGTTAAACTCAAAAACAACACAAGTGTCAACGGTTTTATTAATTTTTTAACGGACAATAAACTAAGCGAAGCCTATCACGAGATGATGCAGAGAGGCAAAAAGAATTAAAGTCCTTGACCGATTAGGCTTATAGTCGGATAATAAAGCTACTCAATTAATTATTCCGATTCGTTCTTGACATTCAAGTTCCCACCGGAAACTAGAAACAGGTACGACACTAACAAAGTTAATCAAAAAAATCTCGTGCTTGAAATCCTAAAGGAATAACATTGATTGAAGTAATAAATATTAAGAAGGAAATATATGAAGTTTGAAGAATTTAATTTAAATCAGGGGATACTAAATCAATTAAAAAAAATGGGATTTGAAACACCAACCCCAATCCAAGAACAAGCAATTCCGATAGTGCTTGAAGGCAAAGATGTTATGGGCCTAGCACAAACTGGAACTGGAAAGACCGCAGCATTTGCACTACCAATACTACACAAAATCGCAGCATCTGGATCGAAAGGGCATGTAAAAGCACTTGTTATTGCACCTACTAGAGAGCTTGTTGAACAAATCAACGCAGCAATCAATGAATTTGGCAG